>JAGLZA010000295.1 GCA_023131835.1 Caldifarciminota bacterium | reverse complement strand
TTGCACTCTTCATTTTGCATTGGCGTGGAGCGCCTATCTGTGATTATCTGCGTTTATCAGCGGTTAAAATTCTTCGGTGAGTGGAGCGGGTTCTTCCATCAGTTAACATCTGTGTAATCAGTGTCTAAATTTGTTGGGCCGTTTCCTATCCCTTTTAGCGGAGGATGACCATCTTCCTGACATCCTTAAAACTACCTGTAGTCATCTTGAGGAAGTATATACCGGACGGTAGTTTTTTATTATCCCTATCCGTTCCTCTCCAGGGAATGGTGTAAAAACCTGCTGGTTGTTTTTTTGATACAAGTGTGATGACAGATCTTCCGATTATATCAAATACCTCAAGGTCAACCTTGGTTTTTACCGGCAATTGATAGCTGATTTCTGTTCTACCTGTAAATGGATTAGGTTGATTCCTGTATAGAGCAAATACAAGGGGTTTATCAGTAGGGGAGACGAATGTAACATTAGAACTCGTATCACCGAGTGCCCACATCTTAAGAACAGGGTCGCTGGATGCCTTTGCAGATGCTCTCCTGAAGATTGCCTTTATTCGCAATGTATCATAGGTAGTTTCGTCTAAACCACCCAGGTCTATAGGATTACAGAATGCACTGGTCTGGTCAAAGAAACCTGTTAAGTTACCAGGTAGCTGTCCTTCTGGTACGAGGTCCCAACTTCCTGCATTTTTATATTCAACCTGAATCCCAATGGAGTCATCTGCTGCTGATTTTGTCCACTTCACACCTATCCAACTGGTCCTATCAGGATTTTCAGTAGTTAAGTCAGTATAGACAATAGCAGGAGAGATAAGTGTGCCTTCGGTTATCTCAGAGCTGTAATCAATTATAGTTTCTATCCACCAGGTCATGTTAGAATGTATCCAGGTTGACGATTTTTCCCATGCGCCATTGTACATATCATAACATCTTTCAGGAGCAGTTCCAACGGTATCATAGACTAATCCCAGCGTATCATCTAATGAAAGCATAGAGTAGCCCACATAGAAATCAGATGAAGGATCTACTGATATATTCAGAGAGGAAAGGTCAATTTCTGTCCACGCGTTAGGTGTGATTGCAGAAAGGGAAACATCTACATAACCCAGTTCTGTCCCGGGCCAACCTGATGCATCATCCCATACATGTATTCGAATATTTCCACTTCCTACAAGATAATAGAAGTAGAAAGAAGCAGACTTCAGAGTGCCAGCATGAGCGGGTGTAAAACTGAGAGTGAACAAGCTATCATCATAATTATCCGGTTGGGGAAGATAGTATAATTGTCCTGCATTAACCCAATAGAAAAGGGTATCAGATCCGGATGGGCCTTGGTTTAATACCACCGAATCACCCTGGACAGTTATACTGCTTCCGGTTCCCTGTTCAAATTGCTCGCCCATCACCTGATACCAGTAAACCTTACTGACCTCCATATCCATTGTTAATGAGCGAGTATCACTCCAGTTGCTCCAGTTTCCCGAACCTCCCGGATCGGTTGCTCGTGCTTTCCAGTAAAATAGGGTCTCGGCCTCAGCAGGGGTTGAACCAAGGAGAATTGTTGTAGTAACAGTATCACCCGAAGAAAAGGTTCCTGTGTTCTTGGAAGAAGGACTTGAAAGGTTGGGGTCCGGACTCCAGTGGATCTGGTACTGGATATCGTCATTATCCGGGTCAGTAGATACAAAGGATAGGGTGCATTCATAGGTAGGATGAGCGTTAAATATTGCATTATCGAATATACGAATGATGGTTGGTGTGGTTGGTTTTGCATTGCCTGTTACAACAGCATAGCCCTCATAGGGTTTGTAATTCTGTTTTGTAACCGTAACCCACATCGTATCACCTACAATGGTTGGGTTTGTGCTGAGGGTTGCATTCCCTGATGAATTAGTGGTATCTTTTTTATACATTGAGGTCTCACTTTTACACCAGCAACAGACACGAGCTCCCTGTATATTTGTAACATTATCGTTATCCTTTACATTTACAGTAAAGTTACTTGCTCCTGTAGGCACAGTTGGATCATGGGTTACAGATAGCATATCCGGCCCATTTGCAGCCGTCCACATAGGGAGTTCAGGGTCACCGAAGGTGTTATATTCCTTGAGACACCAATTCCAGTATCCATCATCGATATGTCCTACAAAATGGTCTTTATCCTCAGCAACTGCTTCACCAAGGTGATACTTGTTTTCACTGAATGTCTGAACAAAGAACTGCCAGACAATACCATTGGAGAGTTCGTGGGTCATTTGTTCCATAGTTCCACCTGTGTATCCCCATCCCTCTCTTGAGTTCCAGGCTCCACCTATACCACCCTTGTCATATATATGTTCGGCAATGCAATCGGATGGTTGGTCGAAACCACCAGATAGGCAGCAGAGTCCCGTGTGAATCCCGAGCTTATCCCCTGGTGATAACCAGTTATCAATATCAGTGCTTGATATAGTAATAGTATTATCCGAACCCTGGTCCATGACTGCATTGTAATATCCATGACTTGCCGTGCATATAAAACCGTATCCAGAATTCATTGAGTCTATAGTTGCATGGTCGCTCTGATAGTTGTCTATCCCCTGAGCATGATGCCATCCTGGATGGGTAGCGTTACCACCCTTAAACCAGGTAGATGGAACCTCATCATTGCATTCGTCGGTTGTATAATAACCGTTATTGCTCCCAAAAAGGTAGTCCGAATAGAATAATGCTTTTGTAGTATAATTTGCCGCCGGGTCCTTCTCATATTTTAATATGCGTCTTACATATTTCCCTGCGGCTTGCGCATTATCCGCAAACATCCTGCCCACATAGACATCAGAAAGCCAATTAAGTTGATTCCCTCCAGGTCCATCATCATCCTCACCATAATATGAATCACCATCATAATTCCAATCGTTGTCCAGGTCCTCATAATATCTTTCACAAGGCATATGGTACTCGGTTGCGGGATAGGTTGTATGGGCATAGACATCTCTGCAGGGTATATAGTCGTGGTCTGCTCCAAACATTACCCAGATTGTGCCAGAGTCGGTTTTCATATCATTGATGTATTGTTTTATCTTCCATTGATCAGTGGAACCGGTATATGCATTATAGATATCCTGTAGGTTCTTGACCGTGCAGGGCACACCCTTCTTTGTTTTCCAATCAGCAAGTATCTGCAGTGAATCTATCCAGGCAGAATTGTTTGGAGCTATAATTACCATCTCCCAATCTCCATAAGGGCCCTTATTTCTAACAATAGGTGGTGCCCAGATTTCTATATTTTCTGGATTAGTAACCATACCCCTGACAGAACTACCAAATATTTCCTTTTGATGTTGGGTTATACTTTTTACAGAGGATTCGCCTCCCTCATAATAGATACTTACCGTGATTGTGGTATAGAGGATGAGTGTTTTCTCAAGAGGAATATACTGTAGAGGATATATAAAGAAATCCGTTATTCTGTAACCACACTTTGTTCCGTTATGGATTCTGTCTGACAACAAATTAGATGGATATGGTTTTTCGGAATTGTATACTGAAGGATCTGGCTCAACAAACGAAGGTATTTCTTTATTTGAGCTGATTTTTACAGGGGGTTGTGCAGGGAAGATGTTAAACTTTCCAGGAATAGTAATCTTTTCGGAAGACACTATTTCTATCCTTGTTGCAGTCGCTCCGGGTGGAATAAGTAACTTAACGCTTATTTTTGGGAGAGAAGGATAGCCTATATCTGTTAGATAGAAAGCATTGGGGATGGAGATAATATCGTAATCCCTCTCCTTCTCAAAAGAGAGCATATTATTATCGAAGTAGAACGTTCTTTCAATAACGCCGGATGAAGAAGTAATCACACCGGAAGAAAAGGTTTCCCTTTTTTGTGAAGTATTCTTATCTAAAGGCTTGCCTTTTTTGATGGTAGAATGAACCTGTTGTATTGGAGATGACAATTTTCTGGGTGCCTTGAGTTTTTCTACACCTTCTGCTAAAAGAGAAATAGAGAAAATTAAAAGTATTGATAAAGTAAACTTTCTCAAATATTCCATATTAACCTCCTGATAATTGATTGTTTATTTAATATACGGAAAAATTTTACTTCTGTCAAGGTTTTTTCAAAAACACACTACCTCCCATTTTAGCCACGGTTTCTGCACTGTTTTATATTGCGTCGAGAATCATCAGTCAAGAGTCATCAGTCGAAAGTCCTACCCAGAGCCCAACCTTTTTTGACACAGATAGTTTTTCTCTCGCAAGGAACGCAAAGAGAATTCTAATTTGTAGGGGAGACTCGGTGGCTCGCCCCTACAATTATCTAATTTTTGTAGGGGCGTGATTTATCACGCCCTCTCTACATCCGTTTTTTAGACACAGATTTTCACCGATTAAAACAGATTTTTTTTATTTTATTTTTATCAGTTAACATCTGTATTCTCTGTGTCTAATTAAGGGTTGGATGGAGAGGAATTTTGCATTTTGCACTCTGCATTCTTCATTGGCGCGGAGCGCCTATCTGTGTAATCAGTGTCTAAATTTGTTGGGCCGTTTCTATCCCTCCCTTTTAGCGGAGGATGACCATCTTTCTGACATCCCTAAACTCTCCTGTGGTCATCTTGAGGAAGTATATACCAGACGGTAATTTTTTATTATTCCTGTCCGTTCCTCTCCAGGGAATGGTGTAAAATCCTGCTGGTTGCGCACTTGATATAAGTGTAATAACAGACCTTCCGATTACATCAAATATCTCGAGGTCAATGGTTGTTTTTACCGGCAGTTGATAACTGATTTCTGTGCTACTTGAAAATGGATTTGGTTGATTCCTGTAAAGAGCGAATATCAGGGGTTTATCAGTGGGGGAGACGAATGTAATATTGGAACTCGTATCACCGAGTGCCCACATCTTAAGAACAGGATCACTGGATGCCTTTGCAGTTCCTCTCCTTAAGATGGCTTTTAACCGTAATGTATCATAGGTGGTTGTGCTTAATCCTGAGAGGTCCAGATAACAGAATGCACTGGTCTGGTCAAAGAACCCTGTGGAATTGTTAGGTAAGACACCATTTGGTATGAGGCTCCATGTCTTTCCATCCTTATACTCAACTTGGATTCCTATGGAATCATCTGCTGATGATTTTGTCCACTTCACACCTATCCAGCTGGTTCTATCTGAATCTTCTGCGGTTAAATCGGTATAGACAATAGCAGGACTTGTAAGGATTCCTTCGATACACCTTCCAGTGACCTTGACATCATCTACATACCACTTCGTCCCATCGAGTTCTTTATATCGGAACGCAAGGTAAACGGTAGAACTACCAGCATACATAGAGAGATCAACGATTGAGTTCTCCCAGGTCTCTTCATCAGTGGCTGATATCTGTTGTATCTCCACAAAGGCTGATATATCCGTCTGAGAGGTGGTAGATACCCAGACCCCATGGTATTTATAGAGTGAGGCGTAGTCATCGAGCCCAAAGAAGGAAAGAGTGCAGTCCGCATAACCACTGAGTTCAAGATTAGGAGTAACTAACCAGGTATCCACTTCTTTTGCGTCATCATTATTAGCCCTTGCAGCAAATGAGCCCGAATGTACAAATTCAGTTCTCCTTTTCCATTGCATTGGCGATTTTCCTACTCTTAAGACCTCCCATCCGGAGGGAGGAAATGGTGTTTCGAAACCTTCATCAAGGACTGTATTATCAAATACCACACTATCACCTTGCACCTTTAAACCATTTCTTGTGCATTGGGCAAATTGAGAACCTGCAACCTGATACCAGTATGCGCCGACTGTATTAATTTCCATATCCATTGTAAAGGATCGGACATCGCTCCATGAAGACCAAATACCTGTATCATTGGGATCGGTTGCACGTGACCTCCAGTAATAGACAGTCTCCGGGTCGGCTGGATCTAAAGGAATAGTAGTTGTAACTTCTTCGCCAGAGGGATAGAGTGCGGTCGTTTTTGATGAAGGAGAACTCAGGAAGGGATCCATATCCCATTGGATTTCATACTGGATAGAGTCACCATCCGGATCAGTGGATACAAAGGATAGGATGCATTCAAAGGAAGGATATGCATTGTATATCGCATTATCGAATATTCTAATGAGGGTTGGTGTTGTAGGTGTTAAAATGAGGATATTCTGGGGATTACTCGCTTCTTTGCTTTCATTTATAGAAAGAGTACTCTGAAGCAATAGGGAATTTTCTCTGGTTAACTTAAATTCCTTCCCAACTGATCCTAAAAGTAGTATTGGGGAAAGGAGAAGTAATATCGAAATTTTTTTTGTTAAAGCTTCCATAATTACCTCCTTTTTTAATTGATTTCTAAAATTTATACCTGTCAAGATTCGTTAAATAGTGTATCATATTTTTAATATATGCAAAATTTTGATTTTGTCAAGGCTTTTTTCTAAAAAATTTTTAAATTGTGAAAACTTTTATTTAAAATTTTTTATGAGTTTTGTCCACGATATTCTATTTTTTTTAAAGTTGGACTTATATGGAGGGGGTGGGCATAAAATCTACCCTCACTTCTTTATTCAATTGACTCAGGTGATTGCTGGTAAAAGGGGGTTCAGGGGTTCAAGAGGTCAAGGGTGATTTAGGATTTGGGATTTAGGGTTTAGGATTTCGGGTTTAGAAAATTAGAATTAATTAAACTCTCTTCTGTATACTTTTTCTCCTCTGTGTTTTTTTCTTGTGTGGTGGTGAAGTGATAACAAAAAAATTATTTTTCTCTGTGTCCTTTGTGTCTTTGTGGTAAATATCTGCGTTTATCTGCGTTTAAATTCTCAGGTGTGGAAATGGGTTCTTTAAATCAGTTCAATCAGTGAAAATCAGTGCCGAAATAGGATTTAGGGGTTGGGGTTTAGGTTTTAGTTTAGCACGAATAAATTCGTGCCTTGTGAAATAGTAAACATTACACGGGGCGAGCCCCTACAAAACAGAATTCTCTTTGCGGGCTTTGCGGTCTTTGCGAGAAAAATGGGGGGGTGATGGTGGGCTCTTTCGTTCATCTGTGTTCATCTGCGTTTATCAGCGGTTAAATTCTTGGGTGTGAGGAGGGGTAACAAAGGAATTCTAAATAAATAGTGTTTTAAAACCGTGGCTAAAATGGGAGGGGAGTGGGAGACAATAGGGGCTTGACATATCCCATTTATAAGATAGAATTAAGGAATCGCCGGAGTGGCGGAACCTGGTAGACGCAGCGGACTTAAAATCCGCTGGAGAGTAATCTCCGTGTCGGTTCAAATCCGACCTCCGGCAGTGATTGTTGTAATATATAGGAAAACTTATGCAATGGTTTAAGAGAAGAAAGAGTATTGAGGATAAAAGCAAAAAAAGAGAAATACCGGATGGACTCTGGATTAAATGTGATGGGTGTGGAGAGATATTGTATAAAAAGCAGATTGAGAAGAATTTGATGGTCTGTCCAAAATGCAATCACCACTTCAGAGTGAATTCTCCTCTTTATAAAACCCTCTTACTTGATGAGGGAACCTTTGGGGAGAAGGATGAGAATCTATTACCTGCTGATCCTTTAACCTTTAAGGATTATCAGGAAAAGATAAAAAAATCACGAAAAAAGACTTTTCTTAATGATGCTATTGTCTGTGGTGAAGGCAAGATAAAGGGAAGGGATGTTGAAATATGCATAATGGACTTTAACTTCATAGGTGGAACTATGGGTTCGGTTGTTGGTGAAAAAGTGAAGAGGGCAATCCAACGGGCGAGCGATAAGGGATTGCCATTGATAATAGTTACTGCCACAGGAGGGGCAAGGATGCAGGAGGGAATGCTTTCTTTGATGCAGATGGCAAAAACTGCCGCTGCTCTTAATAGATTGCATACTCCCTTCATATCTATTTTAACATATCCGTCTACTGCAGGAGTTCTGGCATCATACGCCTCTCTTGGGGATGTAATTATAGCAGAGCCAGGAGCACATATCGGTTTTGCGGGTCCACGAGTTATAGAGCAGACCATAAAGAGGGAACTTCCTGAAGGATTTCAGCGGTCTGAGTTTATGCTTGAACATGGTTTTGTAGATATGGTGGTTCATCGGAAGGATCTGCGGGATACTGTTGATATACTCCTTAACCACCTTTATTAGAGATGTACGAAAAGAAAGCAACAATAATTAATTCCTTAGGGATACATGCACGTCCTGCTTCAATGATAGTAAAGCTTGCATCTCAGTTCAAATCAAAGGTGGAATTGCAAAAGGATGATATCGGAGTGAATGCCAAGAGTATTATGGGGGTTTTGATGCTTGCTTCAGGAAAAGGTCAGGAACTTACAATAAAGGCTGAAGGAGCGGATGAGCAAGAAGCAGTGGAGTCAATAATTGAACTGATAGAAAAAAGGAAATTTGATGAAGAATGAAATAATAAGAGGAATTCCTGCATCACCTTCTATAGCAATAGGAAAGGTATTCTTATTTATGCCAAGGGAAACAGTTTTAATGCGTTCAAAAAAGAAAGGAAGTGTAGAGGAAGAGATTGTTCTTTTTGAGAATGCAAGAAAAGAGTCTCTGAAGCAACTAAAAGCACTCAAGGATGAACTTGAAGGGTCTTCTAACCCCGAACCTTCGAAGTTAATAGATGTTCAAATACTTCTCCTGCAGGACACATCCTTTGTAGATAGAGTGGAATCGAAGATCAGGAATAACCAAAGTGCTGCTGAAGCGATCATGAGCTTTCTGGAATCAGTTGAAAAGGATTTTAAGAATATCTCTAATGGTTATTTCAGTGAACGGTATCTTGATATAAAGGATGTTGGAGATAGATTACTAAAAAATTTCAGTGATGAGGAAAGAGGTACGGAATTGACAGGTGTGAATAATATCATTGTAGCAGAGCGTCTTTCTCCTACAGAAACAATCCAGATGGCTAAAGGAAAGGCTAAGGCAATTGTAACGGGAATAGGAGGAAGAACCTCACATACTGCTATTATAGCTGAAGCCCTTGATATACCAGCTGTAGTTGGAATCGGGGAAATACCAGATAATATAAAAACAGGGGATGAGATAATTGTAGATGGTATGAGCGGTATAATTGTGATAAATCCCGATGAAAGCACTAAAAGAAGATTCGAGAAAAAGGAAAAAGAGGCAGAAAGGATAACAAAAGAATTCCTCAGTCAAAAGGATCTACCAGCGACCACAATAGATGGCTATTCTATTGATATATCTGCAAATATTGAATTACTTCAGGAATTAAGTTTTATTGAAAAATATGGAGCAAAGGGTGTGGGATTGCTCAGGACAGAGTTTTTATATCTAACTTCAGATGATATACCCGATGAAGAGGCTCAGTTCGAGTTCTATTCAGAGATAGCAGATGTCTGTTTTCCTGACTATGTAATTGTGAGGACACTGGACATTGGAGGCGATAAAGTATTTAAGAGATATATAAAGGAAGCGAATCCATTCCTCGGGTGGAGGGGTATTCGTTTTTCCCTTTCTAATGAAAGGATATTCAAGACACAGATAAGAGCAATTTTGAGATCTTCAGCAAAAGGTAACATTCGTTTACTTATCCCCATGGTATCTCAGGTGGAAGAGATGGTTAGGGTTAGAGAAGTGGTTGAGGCTACAAAGAAAGAGTTGCAGGAAGGAGGAATTCCTTTTGATGAGAGCATTGAAATTGGAGCAATGGTAGAAGTCCCTTCTGTTTGTTTACTCGCTGATCATTTTGCAAAAGTTGTTGATTTCTTTTCGATAGGAACCAATGACCTCACTCAATATGCCCTTGCTGTGGATAGGGGAAATGAAAGGATATCCGACCTATATGATCATCTCAATCCTTCTGTTATTGAACTGATGAGGATGACTGTTGAAAAAGCACATAAAAATCATAAATGGGTTGGAGTATGTGGTGAGATAGCAGCTGATCTCGTAGCGATTCCGATACTCATAGGATTAGAGGTGGATGAACTCTCTCTACCTGCTCATTTTATTCCCCAGGTAAAAAGGGTTATCCGTGGTATTAGTAAGAGTGAAGGCAGAAAATTATTGATTCAGGCAATAAAGAAAAAATCAGCAACTGAAGTGAGAGGGTTTCTTCTTAATGAACTCTTAAGTAGATTTCCTTCATTGAAAAACATATTGGTGGAGGTATAAAATGATAGAAATTATAGATGACTTGCCCCAGCATATTGAAGAAGCTATTGAGCTCGGTTCTTCAAGTGGGATTATTTTCGATAAGATAAAGAAGGTTTGTATAGGAGGAATGGGTGGATCTTCTATAGGTGGAGAATTGTTAATTACGCTTTCCCAGAAATATTCTACCATTCCCTTCTCTATTATAAGGGATTATACCCCACCTGAGTATATTGACAAGAAGACTCTGTTGGTGATTGTGAGTTATTCTGGAAATACAGAAGAAACCATTTCTTTTTTCGAACAGGCTAAGGGAAAGACTGATAATATCCTCTGCGTTAGCAGCAATGGAATACTGGAAGATCAGGCAAAGAAAGAAAATATACCATTGGTAAGTATTCCCAAGGGTTATCCGCCCCGGGGAGCGATCGCCTATCTCTTTTTTCCGGTTCTTGAAATCCTTCGAAGGTCTAAAATTATAAATATCAAGGTAGAAGATATACAGGAAACAAAGAAAATTCTTATGAAAAATAAGGATACAGCAAAGGCCTGGGCAGAGGAGGTTAGCGGAAAGGTAAAAGAGAAACTGCCTGTTATTTATTCTATATTTGACTACAAAGCAGTGGCCAGGAGATGGAGTACTCAAATAAATGAAAATGCGAAATCTTTGGCTCACTGGGCTGTGTTTTCCGAGTTGGATCATAATGAAATTGTAGGGTGGTCAAATCCTAAAGAGATACTCAAAAGGACTTTTATCTTTATTCTGCGAGATAGAAATGGCGATAAAGGAGTAAATAGACGAATTGAGATAACATCCGAACTTATCAAGGAATTCTCGGGAGAGATTATGAGTGTTTATGCTGAGGGGAATTCCCTTTTATCAAGAAATTTCTCTCTTATTCAGAAAGGAGATTATCTATCAATCTTCCTTGCTAAAGCCTATAAGTTAGATCCTCTTCCGGTTGAGAGAATTCAGGAGTTAAAGAGGAGACTTGCTGAGTGACAGTAATCATACCTCTTGCTGGACTGGGCACTCGGTTAAGACCGCTTACTTATTCGATTCCTAAACCTCTCTTAAAAGTTGCAGGTTCTACAATTATCGGATGGATATTAAAATCTATATCCTCTCTGCCTATCAATAAAGTTGTCTTAATTATCGGATATAGGGGAGAGGAAATAAGGGAATGGGTGAAGAACGAGTATCCTGAACTCAATGTGCAATGGGTGGTTCAGGAAAATAAAAAAGGTTTGGGACATGCTGTTTGGATGGCAGGAGAGAAAATTCCGTTAAAGGAAGATGTTCTCATATATCTTGGAGATACAATATTTGATGTTGATTGGGAAAGGATTGGTACAGGAGATAAGTGGCTTATTGCTGTGAAGGAAGTCGAGGATCCGGAAAGATTTGGAATTGTGAAGATAAAGGATAATAAAATAATTGATATGGTTGAAAAACCAAAAAGTCCCCCCTCTAATCTTGCTGTAGTAGGTCTCTATTATATCAAAGAGTGGGGGAAACTATATTATCAATTAAATAGACTTATAAAAGATGATATAAAAACCAATAATGAGTATCAATTAACCGATGGGTTAAGAATGTTACTACAGAGTGGTGTTTCTTTAGAACCCCTCGTTGTAAACCATTGGTTTGATTGTGGAACCAGGAGAACCTTGCTTCAAACAAATGCCCAGTTGCTTGAGAATTATGAGATAGATAATGTAGAGGGATTTAATTATATTTCTGATTCCGCAAAAATAAGAAGTTCTTCTATTGGTCCTTATGTTATGATTGGAAATGACTCAGTAATTGAGGATTCTGTAATAAAGAATTCCATAATAGGAAATAAGGTGCATATAAAGAACTCTAAGCTTACCGATTCGATTCTGGGTGACAGAGTGGAGATAGAAGATTCTAATGGTATTTTCTATCTCGGCGATGATTCAGTGATTGATGGAAAGGAGGATAAGTGAAGAGAATAATTACCAGTGAATCTGTTACTGAAGGACATCCTGATAAATTTTGTGATCAGGTATCTGATGCCGTGCTTGATAAATTACTTTCAAATGACCCTCATCCTGAGAATGTGAGAGCCGCAATTGAGGCACTTGCAACGAGGGGCGTTGTAATTGTTTCAGGAGAGATAACAACCTCCATCTACATCGCTATCCCAAAAGTTGTTCGGAAACTCTTACAGGATGTAGGATATACTAAAGCTGAATATCATTTCACTGATAAAACCTGCGGTGTTATTACGATGATTCAGGAACAATCTCCTGACATTGCCCTTGGAGTAGATAAAGGGGGAGCAGGGGACCAGGGTATGATGTTTGGTTATGCTACGGATGAGACTAAAGAGTTGATGCCTCTACCCATTATGCTTGCCCATCGATTGGTTGAAAACTTGTCCCTGAAAAGGAAATCCCATGATAATAGTTTTCTCCGCCCGGATGGGAAATCCCAGGTAAGTGTGGAGTATATTAATGGAATTCCGATGAGAGTGGATACTGTTCTTATTTCCAGTCAACACGAACCTCAGGTAGAGAGGGAAAAACTGAAGGAATATATAATAGAAGAGGTTGTAAAACCTACTATTCCAGAGAGACTAATAGATGCAAATACTAAATATCTTGTTAATCCTACAGGGCGCTTTGTTATCGGTGGCCCACAGGCAGATACAGGTGTTACAGGCAGAAAGATTATGGTAGATACATATGGTGGAATCGGAAAACATGGGGGTGGATGTTTTTCTGGCAAGGATGCTACAAAAGTGGATCGTTCCGGAGCTTATATGGCAAGATATGTTGCAAAGAACCTTGTTGCAGCCGGTCTTGCAAAAAAAGTGGAGATTCAGATAGCTTATGCTATAGGCGTTGAAAAGCCGGTTTCTCTATATATAGATTCCTTTGGAACAGGGGTAATTTCGGATGATAAACTATTGGAAGCGGTCCGAAACATATTTGATTTTCGTCCTGCAAAAATCATCGAACACCTTGACCTCAGGCGTCCCCAATATCGTGATACTGCTTGTTATGGACATTTTGGTAGAGAAAATATGGGATTCAGATGGGAAGATACTGATATGGTAGATATCTTAAAAGGAGCGCTACAATGATGGATTACGATATTAAAGATAAGGGTTTGGCAGATAAAGGTTTGGAGCGGATTGAATGGGCTGATGGATTTATGCCTGTCCTTTCACAAATAAGAAAGCACTTTAAAGACGAAAAACCTTTGAAGAATCTGACTATTGCAGCCTGCCTCCATGTAACGACAGAAACAGCAAATCTTATGAGAACGCTGAAGGAGGGTGGTGCAGATGTAACCCTCGCGGCTTCCAATCCTCTATCAACTCAGGATGATGTAGCATCAGCTCTTGTTGACCGTTTTGATATACCTGTGTTTGCTATCTGGGGTGCTGAGAAAGATAAATATTATAGCCATATAAGAAGTGTTCTGAACCACGGACATGACATTACAATGGATGATGGGGCTGATCTTGTCTCAACCCTTCACAAGGAATCTCCGGAAGAATTGGATAAAGTGATAGGGGGGACAGAAGAGACCACCACAGGGGTTATTCGCCTTCGCGCAATGGCCAAAGAGGGGGTTCTTGGATATCCTGTTATAGCTGTTAATGATTCAATGACAAAACACTTTTTTGATAATCGATATGGAACAGGCCAATCTACAATAGATGGTATCCTTCGTGCAACTAATTGCCTGATATCTGGAACGAATTTTGTAATTGCTGGCTATGGATGGTGTGGAAAAGGGGTTGCAAAAAGGGCTTCTGGTATGGGAGCCAATGTAATTGTGACGGAGATAGATTCGGTGAAGGCTATTGAAGCTGCAATGGATGGTTTTCGCGTTATGCAAATGAAAGAAGCAGCATCAATAGGGGATATTTTTCTCACAGTAACCGGAAATAAATGGGTCATCCATCGTGATATCTTCTTATTAATGAAGGATAATGCAATTGTAGCAAATTCGGGTCATTTTAATGTGGAAATAAAGATAGAAGACCTTGAGGATATGAGCGTCAGCAAGAGGGAGATAAGACATAATGTAACTCAGTTTACACTTTCCGATGGAAAGAGAATAAATCTCCTTGCAGAGGGAAGGCTGGTAAACCTCTCCTGTGCAGAAGGACATCCTGCTATGGTAATGGATATGAGTTTTGCAAATCAGGCTTATGCAGCTGTTTATCTGAAAGAAAATGCCTCAAACCTTGAAAAAAAGGTCTATGTCATTCCCGAAGAAATAGATCGCGACATTGCCAGAGTTAAACTAAAAACAATGAATCTCAAGATAGATGAACTAACTCCGGCTCAGAGGGATTATCTGAATTCCTGGGGCGAGGGAACATAATAAAAAAGGAGAATGAAAGAACTAAGAATCAGTTTCTTTCTTTTGTTTGCTTTATTTATATGCATAGATATAACAACCACCGCACATTCTATTGGCATAAGGAATGTGCTTTTTGGTGAGATTGATTATCGCCTGTCTGTGGCTGCGGGTGAGATAGAAAATGAGATCGGTGAAATATCAAAAACTATTCCCCTTGAGAGAGTATATCCCTTAATAATTAAGTATTCCCTTGGGTGGGTAGAATTCTTCAACACAAAAGGACAACTAATACGTTCAACGACGATAAAGGCTAATATACTTCCCGAAGCATTTTCGGATACATCGCACTTCTGGGGTTACCGCTATGGTTTATTTCCTGTAAAGAACGGATATCTACTTCTATCAACCTCCCAGGAATATTTAATGGGATTAAGAAATCTATTTCGTATCTCCACAGCCTTGAGATTTCTGATATATCCTGTATTTATAGGACTGGGTATTTTTCTATTCAGGACATTTTCATATCCGTTCAGGACAGTTGAAGAAGCCATAGGGGATGACAGGAAAGAGATTGAATATACGATGGCCACTATAAAAGAAATGGCAGAGGATTATAAACAAAAGATGAGGAGTTTGCACGATAGGGAAAAAGAAATTCAGCAGCGATTATTCTTATCGCATCTGGGAGAAAATGTAACCCAGATTCTCCATGAAATAAGGAATTCTACGGGTGCAATTCTTGGATTTGGCAAACTCGTAAAAGACAAAGAGATTCAAGATTGTCTTCTGGAGGAAACTTACAAACTGAACCGATTTGCCAATCATTTACTTTCCTTGACTGGTCCTCTTAAACTCAATAAGGAATCAGTAAACCTGTCCGGTTTCATAAAGAACGTTATAGATAGATTTGAAAAAGGAGGGGTTTCAATTGAGGTTGATGTTGGAGAAGAGTATTTACTGAAAGTAGATCGAACTCTGATGTCCCAGGCGTTATTCAATGTGCTGGATAATGCAAAGGATGCTTGTATTGGTGGAGAAGCAATTAAAGTATTATTAAAATCCAGCGGTAAGGATCTTATTATTACAGTGGAAGATACTGGTAAAGGAATGGATGAAGAAACCCTGAACTCTATCTTTGAACTATTCTTTACTAAAAAAGATGGAGGTGTTGGTGTTGGGATGGCACTTACAAAGAGAATTATAGAAGCTCATAGCGGGAGTATAGAGGTAAGGAGTGTATTGGGTAAAGGGACAGAGGTTATTATTACCTTACCAAAAGATAAAGATGGATAAGATATTAATTGTAGAGGATAACAGGAATTTCAGAAAGATGTTGGAGTTAAACCTGAAGAGATTCGGATTAGATTTTGTTTCTTATTCGACAGGAGAAGATGCTATCCTCGCGTTTAATAGGGATATTTTTTCGCTTGGAGTAATCGATTTAAAACTACCAGGAATAGATGGTATTCAATTGTTGTCTAATATCTTAGAATATGCTCCGGATTTTCCTGTGATTATTATAACAGCCTATGGAGCTGTTGAGATTGCGGTAGAGGCTGTAAAAAAAGGAGCATGGGATTTTATTCAAAAACCATTTGATCCGGAACTCCTTATAGATAAAATAAACCGTGCAATTACTGAAAAATCAATTGAAAGTAAAGGAAAACAGAGAAGGATTGTGGGTAATTCCGAAGGTGTGAAAAGAGCTATTCAATTGACAAAGAAGGTTTCCACAACCGATACTACAGTTCTTCTTCTCGGAGAAAGCGGGACGGGTAAAGAACTATTTGCCAGAGCAATTCATCGATGGAGTAAGAGAAAAGGGAAACCCTTTGTTGTCTTGAATTCTGCTGCTATTCCTGAAAGCCTATTAGAGAGTGAGTTATTTGGCATTGAGAAAGGGACTGCAACAGGTGTGGAAAAGAGGATAGGGAAGATAGAACAGGCTGATAGAGGAACACTTTTTTTTGATGAGATTGGTGATATGCCCCTTTTACTTCAGTCGAAGGTCCTCCGGGTTCTTGAAGAAAAGACAGTTCAGAAGGTTGGAGGAAGAAAAGATGTAGAGGTAGATGTCCGTATGATATGTGCAACCCATAGAGATCTAAAAAAGATGGTAGAGAATAAGGAATTCAGGGAGGACTTATACTATAGGTTAAATGTATTTCCCATTCGTTTGCCACCCCTCAGAGAGAGGAGAGAAGACATCGATCGACTCATAGATTATTTTATAGGGATATATTCCAGGAAGATGGATAAAGAGATTGAGGTGATAACCGGTGGAGCAAGGATGATGTTGAAGCAATATTCCTGGAAGGGCAATATTAGAGAACTGGAGAATGTTATCATTCGGTCTATCATACTTACGGATAATAATACTATTTCTGAAAATGATATAATAATCGCCGAGCCAGATCGAATTCCCGAAGGGATTAAGAATTTTGACCTCAAGGAGATGGGGGAGAGTGCAAGAAGAACCACGGAAATAAGAATTATTAAAGAAGCATTAAAACAGACAAATGGAAATAAGGCAGAAGCGGCACGACTCCTCAATATCTCTTATAAGACCTTATTTAATAAGATAAACGAATATGGGCTGGGATAGTTGATATAATCAATTTAAGACAGAGTTGGGAGTCAATCGTCATCAGTCGAGAGTCCTACCCAGACCCCAGACCTTTTTTGACACAAAGGGGTAAAGGATTGACTTAGTCGGTTAATCAGTTGGTCTGTAGGGACGTATTGCCATATGCCCAAGATTATGAAATGTAGGGGCAAGATATATCTTGCCCTCGGGAGGGGCGAGGTTCCCTCGCCCTCTGGAGGAGCAACTTCCCAGTTGCGATTTGTAGGGGCAACCTTCACGGTTGCCCATTTTGTAGTAGGCAGGTACAAGACCTGCCTCTACAATGATCTGATTTTTGTAGGGGCGTTCAATTGAACGCCCCTACATTTGTGACATTCGGGCTTGATGAATCAAGCCCCTACATTAAGGTAGAGACGAGGCATTGCCTCGTCTCTACTTTCTAAATCTGGTCTATTTGGTACTGAGTAGCTTTCAACCTGCAGATAAGGAAGGGGCCGCAATTAATGCGCCCCCTAATCTTAAGGTTTGTTCGAAATCTATTTTGGTAGGTAGCCCTGAACCTTTTGTAACAGCCAATATTCTAACAAATGTTCTATATCGATTCCTGTTGTATCGGCACCTTTTTCAATAGTTACAGTTTGGGGAATTGTATAGGTTACGGTGATAGTATCAATATCAGGCCCTATTGTATCTGCAGGATCTGGAATCCTTATTGAGTCTACATCCCCAAACCATCCAACGAGGTCAAAAGAATCAAGTTCTTCAGAACCGTCATCTTTTATCGTTACCATATAAACGGTTCCACCAGATAGTAGAGTTGCCGTATAGTCACCATTAGCATCGGATGCAAGGTCAAACCCCTTTATGACGGTGCTTAGAGCATTAAATGCACTCTCATTTAATTCATCCACATTACCGAGTTCTGCATATGCATCTCCTGTTCCATTTAGAGCTAAAATAAATGCTCCTGAAACCGCTGCTCCCTCATTTTCTACATTTCCCGAGATCGTGGTTAATAATTCCTGTAATTTTTCGCAGGATATAAATGCTAAAAGAGCAATGAGTAACATCAAAAACAATCCTGATTTTTTGGTAATCTTCATACTTCCTCCTTTTTTGTTAGAGTATGTAATATTTAGAATATGGAATCCAGTCAAAAAGTCAAGCCGTTATTGGGCATTTAAGCGCAGTGTCCAAATTTTCTGTAGTGGCAGAGATTGCTCTGCATTATTCGGGTTCGATGAATCGAACCCCTACAATCGGACAAGATATATCTTGTCCTCGGTAGGGACGAGGTTCCCTCGCCCCAACGCATAACGCAATAAACTTATCCAACGCAAAGACCGTAAATGCAGTAGAGGCAATTCATGAATTGCCTCTACAAGTTTCGCGCCCCCGGGAAACGCAGAGCAAGCTCTGCTACTCCGAAATCTGCAAATAAATGGTTGGGTG
>JAGLZA010000294.1 GCA_023131835.1 Caldifarciminota bacterium | reverse complement strand
GTAACTACTCAGCCATAGTGTGGGAAATGCCTAACGCAACTGTAACCATTCTGTAACTGACGCCATCGAAAAAGCATGGATAATTAGACCAGGTTCACGCGGTGATTGAATGACTGCCACACAACTGCCAACTAACGAGGAAGTGCGAGCTGCCTACGCTCAAGGTGAGGATGCCGTTGTCCAATTGGTGGGTAGATTGGTTCAGCTTGTCCAGCAACAAGCTGAAGCCATTCGGAAGCTGGAAGAGATGGTCCAAAGGTTGCAGGATCAGTTGGCCAAGAACAGCAAGAACAGCGGCAAGCCTCCTTCCAGCGACGGTCTCAAGAAGCGACGAACGAAGAGCTTGAGAAAGGCAAGTGGCAGGAAGACCGGCGGCCAGGTCGGACACAAAGGGCACACACTCAAGCAAGTGGCAGACCCAGAGCACACCAGGGTGTACCGGGTAAGCAAGTGTAGCCAGTGTCACGCCTCGCTCGACGATGTGGAGGCCGTCGACTGCGAAAAGCGCCAGGTGTTCGATCTTCCGCCAGTGCAGGTGGAAGTGACTGAACACCAGGCGGAGGTCAAGGAATGTCCCCATTGTGGACATCGCAACAGGGCCAAGTTCCCACAGGATGTGACACAACCCACGCAGTATGGGCCACGCATCAAGGCACACGCGGCTTACTACAATGCCTACCACTTCATCCCGTTGCAGCGTACCAGTGAGATATTCGCCGATCTGTATGATCATCGCATATCCGAAGGCCTAGTCTTGCAGTCCAGTGCCACGATGGCGGACTGTGTCAAGCCTGCCAATGAGGCTATCAAGCAGCAATTGATTGATTCAGATGTGGTGCATTTTGACGAGACCGGTCTGCGTGTGGCAGGCAAACTGCACTGGGTACACGGTGCCGGTACAGCCAAGCTGACGTACTACGGGCTTCACCAGAAGCGAGGGTCGGAAGCGATGGACGACATCGGCATTCTGCCTCACTTCACAGGGAGAGCCGTTCACGACCACTGGAAATCATACTTCAAGTACGACCAGGCTGCCCACAGCCTATGCAATGCACATCATCTGAGAGAGATCAACTTCATTGACGAGCGATACCAGCAAGAGTGGGCCCCAGAGATGAACGCTTTGCTGGTGGAGATCAAGACGGAAGTGGAAGGAACCTCTCTATCCCAAGACCACCTGGAGGCAGAGAAGATCGCCGCGTTCGAGCAGCGATACGACGCCCTCATCGCCAAAGGGCTTGAGGCCAATCCGCCTCCACCTGATCCTCCACCCAAGAAACGAGGACGCAAGAAGCAGTCCCCTCCCAAGAACTTGCTCGATCGCCTCAGCGACTTCAGACCGGAAGTGCTGGCCTTTATGTACGACTTCCATGTGCCATTTGACAATAACCAGGGCGAAAGAGATGTACGTATGGTCAAGGTGAAGCAGAAGGTTTCAGGCACTTTCCGCACCGAGAAGGGCGCCGACGACTTCCTTCAGATTCGCGGCTACATCTCTACAGCCCGCAAGAATGGTCAGTCGGTTATCAATGTGCTTGAAGCTGCTTTGGCGGGTCAGCCCTTTGTCCCGGATTCAAGCTACCCGCTCTGATGGCTGAGTAGTTACAACGAAACAAAGCAAAAGCGCCAGAATCGTACAGTTACGTTG
>JAGLZA010000293.1 GCA_023131835.1 Caldifarciminota bacterium | reverse complement strand
AGTTGGACTGCCTATGATAAATTACGCTCAGCTTATCGCTCTGGCACTGGGCCTGGATGTATACGAAGTGGCAGGGGTGCAATCGCATTCGGTGCCTCTTGAAACGGTGTTGGAACTGGTTGAGGTATTATAAGCTCCCAACCCCTCCATCCCATTTTTAAAAATGGGGCATCCGCGGTTGCCGTATGCGGGACTTCAGCTCATTCTCTGTGAGTAACTTCTCTCGATTGTCTCTTCCAATGTATAAATTTCATCCTCGACAATAATGAAATATTCCGAACCTACATTATCGGGCAAGGTTCCGAATGTGTCTGAATAAGCATTGTCCACTATCATATAACATCCATCCACTACCGTATACCATCCTTCAAGTTCATAGTATTCAAGCTCGCCTAAAAGATAAGCAAACTCTTCTGATGTGCCCCCAATTGCTACAATACAGATGGCATGATCACTGTACTCTGGGTCTTGTGCATTAACACCTGCTACATATGCCGAAATTCCAAAGTAATTGTACAATGCCGTTTCTAAGATCGCCATATCTTCGCAATCGCCTGCACCCTCGGTCCGTGTTTCGTACGGCGTTTGCCAATACTCAGGGCCAGGTCTTCCATCCCCAACAGGATAGCCAGGATCGGGATTCTGTTCGTTTTCATCATCATATCTGTATACGATATTGTCCTCCACCCAATAATAGAAGTCTTCAGCTTCTCCTAAGTCTATATCACCGCTTCCATCAATATCAAATCCATCGAAAAATCTGGCTAAATCAGATGGAATTATTTCTGATGATACTGCTGGTATTTCAACGATTTCGGGTATATCTCTTTCTGGGAATGGAACATATTCTGTAGCAATTTCAGTTCTAATTTCTAAAACATCACTATCTAACTCTTGAGCAGTTTCATCAAGTATTGATGCCATTTCTTTGGCATCACTTATATCATCAGTGATAAAATTGAGGTATTCATTAACATCAGGATTTGTCTTTATTACAAAATCTATTTTATCTGCATACCCTCTCCAATCTTTTGCCAGTTCTCTTGAACTTCTAGCAAAAACTTCCATTTTTGGCAAGATACGCATTGCATCTTCATCATCAACTATCTCTTCAGTCTCCTGATCTAACTCTTCAATTGTACGCATCCATTTAGATGTCCCTATCACCAGCTCATATTCGCATCCATATATCTCGAATACTGTCTTATAATTTACCTTTTCCCCGTCAGTAAATAACTCCTCTCCTTCTAAATAATGTCTGTAAGCTGTATCTACAAATGATCTGGCATCGTATGCCTTTTGAATTGCAACATCATAATCCCCTTTATCTATCGCATCATGAGCAATTATAAGTACCGTATCAGCTTTAGAGAGCTCTTCGAAAATCTTATCTTCGTAAATCACGCCGTCATAATCTTCTTCAACGCATCCAGAAAACATCACAATCGATACAATTGCTACTATGGCTATCAATCCCGCTATGGTTTTCTTTTTCATATTTTTCCACCCCTACCACTTTTTAATTTATATCGGCTTCATGTATATAAAGTCACTATACCCCGTACCTGTACTTAAGTACATGACCTGCATTCTACCAATAGCATAAAGTACATATAAAATTTTCGATTTTTTTCGACAAAAAATTATTTCCTTAGCATCCTTTTTTTATTGTTTAAACATTTTTGCTAAAACTAAAACAGATGGATAAGAGAAAGACCATAGCCGAGATAAATGAAAAGATAAAA
>JAGLZA010000292.1 GCA_023131835.1 Caldifarciminota bacterium | reverse complement strand
TCCTAGACCAAACGTACCATCATGACCTACTATAATTACGTCGGATTCTACATACTTCTTCCAAATCTCTGATCCCATCACTTTTAAAGCCTTTGATCCAGAAATTTTGTAGAGAACAAAGAAAAGCAGATGCTGAAATAAAAAGAGAAAAGAGATAAACATTTTGAATAGTTGGCGATGACCAACCAGCTCGCCAGATAGACGCGAAGCTTTTTTAACATCTATTATTTTGATTTTTGTTCCGTAACGAGATTGGTCAATCTGCGGAAGGTCGGAAAGCATGGTTACCTGTACCCTGCCTAATGTCTTGAAACTTTCCAACATGCCTTCTAAGATCGTCATCTCGCCCTTGTTAAGGCTGGGCACATTTTCTGCTATGAAAATTTTGACCATATTTCTGCCACTTTCATCACAGTTTATTTCTTTATTGTAGATATCTTCCATATTTCTCCATCAAACATTCTCTAATATCTTTCTATACCTTTCCATACCTTTCAACCGCAGCCTCACACATAAATTCATTCTCCACAAGTTCTCTTGCATCCTTTACGATTTTATCTATGTTAGGGTTATTTAATCCATCCCTACATTTTTTCTGCGATATATTCTATCTAACTGTTCTGTTCTCTTCACTCATACTCATGAGTTTTTCCTTATATTTAAGTATATCAAAGCACCCTCTCAAAATACCAAGACAAACGCTAACAAACCATATATACCCTATAATTAAGATAAAAATCATATCTGTGGTTTTTTTAATGTGCCGCCGTCCTTTTAACATTCTGATAAGATAATAGCCTATGGGTAAAATCGATACTATCATAACAAGATATATAAATAACTTGATATTAAATAGGAAAAATAATATTGGTGTAACAATTATTATTATAGGGAGATACAACATGCTAAATAAATAATGGGACGTAATTTTATCCGGATGCTTAAAACGAATTATCATACCACCCCTTTGACGCGAATATGCCTGTTTTATGTATTTTTTAAAATCTTCTCTCATAGATATATAAACCGCAGCAGTTGGTTCAAACATGACATTATAACCTGCTTTCTCAATTCTCCAAACAATGTCCTGCTCCATCCCTGCTGTCAACCCCATGTC
>JAGLZA010000291.1 GCA_023131835.1 Caldifarciminota bacterium | reverse complement strand
CCATTGTTTGTTATTTTCCATGCTGGATCATCAACAGTTAATCCGTTGTTATCAAGATCAAAATAATAAATGGTGTCGTCATCACCTAGTTTATCATCGTTGTCCACACATTCAATTAATAAATATACGCCCAAGGAAGTACGCACTGGATAGATTGTTCCATAGTCACCCGGACTGACTGGATTGGGTGAAAAAATTAGAAACTCATGTGCATAGTCATAGATTACATCTTTTATACCGTCCATCACTGGATCAATATCTACATAAGAAAAGCCATCTTCCAATTCATACACACTGTATTTATCTGCATATGCATAATCATCCCAATCAATGCTTACATTTGTTTGGTGGGGTACTGTTGTTACGTTTTGTGGCGGTTGCACCTCCACATCCATAGTAAACTCACGCAATACTGCTTGCGGTGATACTGTTGCTGTCTCGGTCACAGTGTAGTTCGCACTGAATGTGTCAATTGATGTGTATGTGTGAGTTGGATTCTGGACGGATGATGTATTACCGTCTCCGAACTGCCAATAATGCGTGTCAATAAGTAATCCTTCGGGGTCGCTGTACGATGGTGCTATAAATGATTCTGATATTCCCAGATAGGCGGTCTTGTTGGTGATTGTTACCACAGTTGGTACATTGTTATAAGAAATTGTAACGTTCCATAAATATGATACATCTTCTGTCAAGCTACCCACACTAGCATTGACATCCTGCCCTACTCTTGTTGTTGTTTTTGATACATCGTCTAATGTACTTGATGCTGTTCCAATGTAATCCTGGGCACTGAAATCAAAAGTAAATGTTGTATTCAGATCTGCACTTATTACATTAAATGATGGGGTGTAATTAATATATTGTTTTGCGTATCCGGCTGTCGCTGTTTCGCTTTGTAGTGTAGTATTCTCAGTCCAATAAGTTGTAACTGTTACATTATAATCTGTACTTGCAGTATTAACAAGTATATTATTTGTTGTTCCTGTTGGTGTTAATATGAACTCTCTTGATTGTGATGTATTATAAGATTGCTCGTTTGAATCTCCTGTTACTGATGCAGTTATGTTTAATGTTTCTGCTGCTGTTTGTGTTTCACCAACTGAAAGATAGAATTGGTCAGAACCACTTGCTGTTGGGTTGTTTAGGTTTTTATGGGTTGTTGTAACATAATCAGAATCAATAATTGTATTCAAAATGGCAACATGTCCAATATTCGCATTTATATTTTCAGTTGTTGCTGACCGACTTAATTCAAATGGATTTGTTTGTGCACTAACGGTCATGGTATCTGTCAGTTTTAAATTAGCGTCTGAATAAATTTTTGTTCCCGATGAGACCCCACTATTGAATGTTAACACAATGGTATGTTCTACATCATCCGTTGGGTCATACGTACCAGCAGGGTTCCACCCGGTTCCACCCCAATCATAAAAACCTAAAATATTATCTTTTAAATACAAACCATACACAGAATCCTTTACCGCTAATCGCCGATATGATATCCCAGCATCAGAAGATTTGAATCGTATAATTACGCTGCCTTGTGACAATTGTAAACTTGCATCGTTCCCAAATCCTATGTATTCGCTTGCCGCACCTTGAAATCTAATACCTTTTCCGTAACTTAAATCTATTAAATCTGATGCATCTAATACCCCTGCTGTACCATCATTTGTATTTGAAGTTCTATCTATGAACTGCGGAGCTGAATCTGTCGGGACTTCACTTAATAATGATACTAATTTATAAGATGAACTCCAAACAGCCTCGCTTCCGTAAGTACTGTCAGCAGCAGGTTCAGTGTTATTATCAGAACCCCATAAAATTACAAATTGACTATTTACGCCTGAAATTGTATTATAAGGTAAATACAAACTAACATTATCACTATCCCAAACTACTTCTATCTCTCTTGGAATTGCAGTTAAATTTGTATATGCAATACCAATATCACCTGTGTCATTAACTCCTTCAAGATTAGTAAACAATTGCAATGGTATTTGTGATTCAGTTGTTACCATTGAACCATTTATTGTTATTATTGATTTGTTCGTATAATTTCTACCGTCAGTTGATGTCCATACACCTGGTTGATTATTCGTAATATTTAAATCATAACTTGAACCGTTTGGAACTGAAATACTTTGATTACCTGAAAGTCCTGTTAATGTAGTTGTAGTTGTTCCTGTCATGCCGTTGATAATTACCGTACTGAAATCGACTGTGATGTAAACAAATTCACCATCAACAATAACAGGTGAAATATAATTATTAACAATTCCATCATCTGATATATGTGTAATTCCTATATTAATATCATTAAATTTTTTAAACCTGCTATCTAATGCGGTTTTTTTTATTTTTATTGTTTTATCAACATAATGTACATTAGAATCTATTTGTATTGAGTTCTCACCAATAAGCGAAACGTAAAAACCGTCTGCATTATCATCTGTAAAAAAAGTACCCCTTAATTCAACATCGGAAGCAAGTTCTT
>JAGLZA010000290.1 GCA_023131835.1 Caldifarciminota bacterium | reverse complement strand
GAGTTCATAGGGTTCGTAGGGTTCGATCCTATTTAACTATTTATCCATTCACCCATTCAACTACTTTCCTTTGTGTCCTTTGTGAACTCTGTGGTGAATATTTTTGGGAGGGTTGTGTGTTCTTCTCGAATTACAAATTTAAAGGAGTGGTGATGGGCTCTGTGTTCTCTGTGTCTCTGTGGCAACGAAGTGGGGATTCAGGCTTTGTAAAGCTTTTTCTCTTCAATATACTGAAGCACCCTATCTGGCACCAGGTAATCTACGCTCTTCCCTTCCCTGATTGCATCTCTTATCTCTGAAGAAGAAACTTCTATCATTCGTGAATTCAAGAGTTCAAAAAAGTCAGGATAATTCCAATCTTCCTTTCCGCGTCTAAAGACAAAGATATCTACCATTGAAATGATATCTTCCCATCTATACCAGGAGGTAAATTCCTTTGCCTGATCCTCCCCAATTAGAAGACAAATATCCTCCCCTTTCTCTTTTAATTCCATAAGGGTAGTATAGGTATACGAAATTCCTTTTCGCTTCCCTTCAATATCCAGCACTTCAAAGAAATCTTTATCCTCAATAGCAATTTGTAGCATCTCAAATCTATATTGAAATGGAGTGTTTTCCGCATCCTTCTTGAAAGGTGAAATCCAGGCAGGAATAAAAAAGACCTTCTCGAGGTCCAATCCATTAATAGCATCTGCTGTTAGGATTAAATGTCCGATATGGACCGGATCAAAATTCCCGCCAAAAACGCCTTTCACTGAATCTTATCTAACCTCTTTTTTGCTTCACTTTCAAATTCTCCCCCAACCTTCCCATAATAGAACAAAGCAAGGGAATCCTGCCCTTCTTTAGAAGCAATATCCCCGAGTAGTAGATATGCCTTATCGTCCCATTTATCACTTCTTTTAAGCACTCCTACCAGATATATCTTTGCTGCTTTACTCTTTCCCATCTTTATATATAT
Organism: Caldifarciminota bacterium; assembly: GCA_023131835.1. Lineage (GTDB taxonomy): Bacteria > Hydrothermota > UBA3072 > UBA3072 > UBA3072 > JAGLZA01. The sequence goes on along the minus strand of JAGLZA010000290.1, from coordinate 10,677 downwards.
TTCCGCTATCTCCAGAAGTTTTTTGTTTAGTTTCTCCCGCATTCTCTCTATGCCCTCCTTCGATTCATCCAGGTATTTAGAATAGGGATATCTAAGACCAAATTCTTCGTAGATCTCAAGGGCTTTTTTTGTTATTTCCTGGTCACGCTGGATCAGGGGAGACATTTCCTCAAGACATTGTGCCTTTCGGAGAAGTGATTTCTCTGAATATTCGGAATTCGGAAAATTAACAACCAGGAACTGAAACTCTTGAAGGGCTTCCTGATAATTCCCTATCTTGTAAAAAGACTCTGCATAATAGAATTGTGCATCATCAACCAATTCACTGCCCGGATGATTATTAAAGAATGCCCTGAAGAGTTCTAGACTCTTTCCGTAATTTCCACTCTCAAAATACTGATGAGCCCTCTGGTATTCTTCTGCTGCTTCTAAAAGAGGCAACTTAACATTATGTGTGCATGTTAATAAAAATAGTGCCATTATTCCCCAAACGATTTTTTTCAAGATTTCACCTCCATATTTTTCACAATCTTGAGTCTCTCTTCTGCTTCTCGCACAATCCTTGATTTCGCAAAGCGATTAATACTCAAAACCTTTATATAACAGGACTCCGCTTCTTTATATTTTTCTTGCGCCAATCGGATATCACCCAGAAGAAAGTAAGCATCGTCTACTAAAACCCTGGGAAGGTCAAGAGATATAACCTGCGCCAGATATAATTCCGCCGAAGAAAAATTTCCATTCTCAAGCCGTTCTTTTGCCAGCATAAAAGAAACCTTACCAAGCCAGTACCTGAACCTCCAATGTTCCTGAATCTCCAGTCCCTTACGCAAAGACTGATAAGCCGGTAACAATTCTCCTTCATAGATAAAACATTGTGCTAATTTGAATCTTGCATCCATATTTGTTGAATCATACTCAAGCCCAGCCTCATAGAAAGTGATGGCACTATCATATTCATTACAATCGAAGTACCAATCCCCCATAAAGAAATTTCTCTTTTCCAGTTCAAACTCGGGGTCGTATTGGAGTATTTTATTCAACATCAGGTTGGCTGTAAAATTCCTACCCTTTGTAATTGCTTTGTAAGATGCCTCCGCGAGGTCTGAAATAACTGTTCTACACCAGGTAGAATCAAGCTCAAGCAATCTATCAAAAACCCTGATTGCTCTTCGAGGATTATTAAGGTGCAAACATATTGTTCCCTCCAGATAGATTTCCCTTGGAACATCTGAATTCTTCAATAGAATCAGTGCCTGTGTAGGCTTCAGTGAATTATAATACTCCATAGCCTTCTCATAATTACTCTTTCTTTTGCAATTAAGAGAAAATAGGAGTATCACTATAAGAAGTATAGACTTATAAACGTTCGACAATTTTCACTACTAACTTTGACAATTTGGGAGAAGCTTCTCCTGCAGCTGCTAAAACCAACTCATGATTTATCGGTTCAAGTGCATCAGGAAGGCCCAAATCGCTAATGATTGAAAGACCCACAACCTTAACTCCCATCCATCTGGCAACTATCACCTCAGGGACGGTAGACATACCAACCGCATCAGCTCCCAGTGTTTTTATCATTCTATACTCGGCAGAAGTCTCAAATGTGGGGCCTTGAAGTCCAAAATAGACCCCTTTTCGAACTTTAATACCTATGTCCAATGCAATATTTTCGGTAAGTTTTACCAGGTCTTTATCATAGGTATTACACATATCAGGAAATCTTGGACCCAATCGTTCATCGTTAGGTCCCCTTAAGGGATGTTCGGAAAAAAAGTTTATGTGATCGGTTATTATCATTATATCTCCCCTGGAGAATTGAGGGTTTAATCCTCCAGCAGCGTTTGATACAATCAATGTATTAATGCCAAGAAAACATAGAAGCTTTGCACCGTAAGTAACCTCACTCATATCATACCCTTCATAGTAATGAAAACGTCCCCTCATCGCACAAACCTTCTTGCCCTTAAGTTCTCCACCAATCAACATCCCTTCGTGACCCTTCACAGTAGAGACAGGAAAACCCTGTATATCCTTATAGGGGATCTTGACTGCTGATTTTATCTCATCCGCCACTCCTCCAAGACCCGTTCCAAGTATAATACCGACCTCTGGTCTGTCAAATTTAAATTGACTCAGTATGAATTCTTTGTGTTTAGATAACCTTTCATATAAGTCCAAGAATTCCTCCTTTCTATTCTATAAACAGTCCACCAACTTTTTTATCTGCTTTTTTGGGATGCGTTACTTCCTCATTTTCACGCGCTTTCGTTTCTTTTATCTTCAACCTTTCCATCTCATCTAACATCCTTATTTGCGAAGAGAGGAAACCCCTGAGTTGAGCAATAAATCCATCCCTTTGATTCTTCAAAGATGCTATCTGGTTCATTAGATCTCGGACCTTGGCAGTTGCATCTTCTAAAATCTCATTAGCCTGAATCTTGGCTTTTCGAATTATCACATCAGCCTCTTTGCGAGCATTCCTGCGGATCTCGTCTGTGGTTTTCTGTGCAGAAGTAAGTGTATCCTGGAGTGTCTTTTCCATTCGTCTGTAATCCTCAATCTTCATATCTAATTTCTTGAGTCCCTCTTCCATCTCCCTATTCTCCCGAACCAGACCCTCCATCTCCTTTGCAGTCATTTCAAGGAAGATATCCACTTCATTCTTGTCGTATCCATTAAATGATTTTCTAAATTCTTGTTTCCTTATATCTAATGGTGTTATTCTCATAATAACCTCCATTTTTTTATATTGGAGGCGACGGGAGTCGAACCCGTGTCCGAACTGGCTGTCTGAAAGCATCTACATGCTTAGTGATTGATTTATTTTCACCTTTCCGACACCCAACCACAGGATAAGAAAGGCTAAGCCATTTTGGGTTCATCTCTAATCCCATGGCAAGGATTAGAGACTATCCTCCTTCTATGACACCCTTTCAGAGAGTAGAAGGAAAACTCCCTGAAGGACGAGCAGCTTAAATTAAGCTGCTATGGCAAAATTTGCGTTGCCATTTACTTCTATTTGCCACAGTTTTGCGAGTTATGGCAACTCGGCATGCAGCCTTCAATCCATACCAACCCGTCGAAACCATTACGCCCCCATCAAAATAATTTAACATTTTATAGGCATAAAGTCAAGCCCCCTTATTATTTTCTGCCACAGAGACACTGAGGGCACAGAGAAATAAATATGTTGTTTTTCCACACCCCAAAAAAAACGAAAGAGGAGAGAAGGGACACAGAAGAGAGTTCAATTAATCCTAATTTTCAAAACCCTAAATCCCAAATCCTAAATTACCCTTAAACCCTTGTTTTTTAACACGGGTTTGCACCAAACAAGACAAAACTTCTATCTCCATAGTACCCAATTTTTAAGTATCAATCCAAACGGAATAAATTTCTTGTTTTTATCTGTGACCATCTGCGGTTAAAAAAATGGAAGGTAGTGTGAGCCCACTTTCCCTTGACATATAATATTTTCCCTGTATGTTTACGGTATGAAAAAGGCACTTTTTATAATCGACATGTTAAATGATTTCGTCCGACCTGATGGTGCTCTTTATATTGAAGGAAGCGAAAAAATAATAGACAGGATAAGGAAAGAAAAAGAAAAAGCCCATAAGGAAGGCTTCGCTGTCATCTATATATGCGACTCTCACAGAAAAGATGACCCGGAGTTTGAGATATGGGGAAAACACTGTGTAAAAGAAACAGGTGGAGCAGATGTAATAGAGGAATTAAAACCCTCTCTTGGTGATATTGTGGTCAAAAAAACCACCTACTCGGGATTCTATAATACAGATCTTGAAGAAATCCTCAAAAGAGAAAATATTATACATTTAGTACTCACAGGAGTAGCCACCAATATATGCATCCTATATACAGCAGCAAGCGCACGAATGAGGAGATTTAAGGTGGATGTGATAAGGGATGCAGTTCGGGGTCTTACCCCAAAAGATAAAAAATGGGCTTTACAGCAGATGAAAGATATCCTTCTTGTTGAGGTTATATAAATGCAATTCCATGCCACTTATGACGAGATCATTACAGGAAAAACTACCGATATATATTTCCAGAGAGCAGAGGAAATCTTAAAATCAGAGAAGAAAAACCCCGAAGTAGTAGTTGAGGTCTGGGCAAAACATCTACCTGAAAATTATAAATGGGCAATATTCACTGGCTTAGAAGAGGCATTACAATTATTATCCGGTAAAAATATTGATGTATGGGCATTTCCAGAAGGAAGTGTATTCTATGCTAAGGAGCCTGTTCTTACAGTTAAAGGAAAATACCTGACATTTGCATCACTTGAAACATCTTTATTAGGTTATTTATGTGAAGCATCTGGTATATCTACAAAGGCAGCTCGCTGTAAGGTTGTAGCAAAGGACAAAACTATTCTATCATTCGGAGCAAGGAGAATGCACCCCTGCATAACACCAATAATAGATAGATATGCATACCTCGGCGGCATAGATGGGGTTTCCTCTACCCTATCTGGAGAAAAACTCAATATAATTCCACAGGGGACCATACCCCATTCCGTGATCCTGATACTCGATGACACTAAAAAAGCGGCTATTGCCTTTGATAGGTCTATTCCAAAAGAAGTTCCAAGAATTATCCTGGTAGATACCTTCAGGGATGAGAAGGTAGAGGCTCTTCGGGTAGCAAAAGCACTTCGGGGCAAATTAAATGCCGTCAGGATAGATACTCCAGCTTCCAGGAGAGGTGATCTGTCTCTGATAGCACGAGAAATCAGGGAAGAACTCGACCTGAATAACTTCAATGATGTAGGTATATTTGCATCCGGAGGGCTGGATGAAAAAGATATTGCAGGGCTCAATCCCTGGGTAAATGGGTATGGAATTGGAACAAGTCTATCCAATGCACCCACGATAAACTTCAGTCTTGATATTGTAGAGATTGAGAACAAACCTGTGGCAAAGAAGGGGAAAACAGCAGGAATGAAATGGGTCTTCGGATGTGAAAGATGCGGTAAGCGCAAAATTGCATTCAGCAAAGATACCATCCAGAAATGTGAATGTGGAAACTCAATGGCCATTCTCACTAAAAAAGTAATAGAGAAAGGTAAATTAGCAGGAACACCTGAAACAATTGATAATATCAGGAATAGAGTATTAACAGAGGTAAAATATCTAAATGTATAATATAAGGTATGTAGAAGAACATATAGAGAAATTAAAGGAAATCTCGGAGAAAAAAGGACTTTCATTGGACTTTCAGGAATTCGCCAGATTAAACGAGGAGAGAAAAACACTTAAAGGAGAAGTGGATGAACTCAGACGCCAAAAGAATGAAAAAGGACAAAAGGTTGGAGAATTAAAAAGAGAAGGCAAAGATGCATCTCATCTAATTCCCGAACTTGAAAGATTAAAGGAAGAGATAACAACAAAGGAAAAGACATTAAAACAGATACAGAAGAAGGTAACCGATTTCATTTCCTGGATTCCCAATCGAATTCACCATTCCATTAAGGATGAACCGGTTATTATAAAAGAATCCACTAAAATTAAAGATTTTCCATTCAAACCCCTTACCCATATTGAGTTGGGAAAATCCCTCGGAATCCTTGATTTTGAATGTGCTTCTCACATTGCTGGAAGCAATTTTGCTCTCTATAAAGGTAAAGGTGCTACCTTAGAAAGGGCCCTAATAAATTTCATGCTCGACCTGCATATGAAACGTCATGGCTATACAGAAATATTTCCACCCTTCCTGGTAAATGAAGAAGCGATGTTCAGCACCGGGCAACTCCCAAAAATGAAAGATGATATGTACATAACAGAAAGGGATGGGCTTTTCCTCAATCCTACAGCTGAGGTCCCACTCACAAATATTCTCGCAAATAAAATCCTTTCCATGAATAGCCTCCCAATTAAATATTGTGCTTATACCGCCTGCTTTAGAAGGGAGGCAGGTTCGTATGGAAAAGAGACAAAGGGACTCCTCAGGATTCACCAGTTCAATAAGGTCGAACTTGTGAACTTTGTTCATCCTGAAGAATCATATAAAACCCTTGAAATTCTCTTAACTGAAGCAGAATCTGTTCTAAAACTGCTCTCTCTCCCCTACCGCGTCGTTCAACTACCCTTAAATGATCTATCATTTGCTTCAGCAAAGACTTATGATATAGAAGTATATGCAGCAGGGGTTGATAGATGGCTTGAGGTTTCCTCTGTGAGTAATTTTGAGGATTTTCAAGCTAAAAGGGCACAAATCAGGATAAAATCCGAAGGGGAGACAAAACATATCCATACACTTAATGCTTCGGGTGTTGCAACTCCAAGGCTTTTAATTGCCCTTATTGAAAATCTTCAAACAGAAAAAGGTGAGGTAGAAATACCAGAACCCCTAATTCCATACACTGGTTTTGAAAAGATAGATTAATATAGAATAATATATAAAAAACTATAGTTCGAATTCCTCGCAAAGGGAGATCATATCTTCGAATTCCTTGATTCTTTCAAATTCTTCCTGAATGGGAATGGATTCCTCATATTCATTGAGTTTTTCCATTGAATCTATTATAATTGTCTCATCTACTTTGATTAATTTGTCCTTTTTTAGTTGTTCGAGGCAATCTTCAATCTCAGAAGGCTGTAGAGCCAGGGTAACCGATATTTCTTCTATATCAGGGAGTATTCCAGTATCAATATTGATTCCAGTGCCAGTATCATTCCTTTTTGCTCTATGCTTAAGATAACGAATAAAGCGGACCCTGTCATTGGGAACACCATGATATAGCCACATTTCATTAACCCTTCTAAGACGCTGCGTAAGCGTACTTATTATAAATTTAATGAATGGATTTTCTCTTACTTTATCCAGAAGGGCTTCTCTATTAACGATAATAAGTTCAACATCGGTCTCTGCTATTGCAGCAGCTGACCTGGGTCTATTATCTAAAACAGCCATCTCTCCAAAAAATGCCCCATCTGCTAAAACCGCAAGAGTTCTACTCTTCCCCTCTAATTCTTTTACAATTCTTACCCTTCCTGATTTTATGAGGTACATCTCATCCCCTTCTTCACCCTCTTTAAATATGGTTTCCCCTCCCCTGAAAGTTCTTTCGTACCCTAAGTTATCCGTCTTCACTTTTACCTCCAATCAAATTAACTTTATTTTAGTTGTTCGGTCCATGAAATAACACTCTAGAATTTTATCTATCAAATTCCTCACGAAGGGAAATAAAGTCCTCGTATTGTTTGAGTCTCCTTAGAGATTTTATTTTAACAGTATCTTTTACCTCCACGATATTAAACTTTTTTAACTGTTCCATATATTCCTCTGCTTTATCAGGAGCAATCCCAATCATATCCGCTATTTCTTTAATATCTGCTTTGAGACCCGTATCAATATCAACTCCGGACTCTCCAGGTTCGTTTTCCACTTTATGCCTGAGGTAAAGGACAAACCTTAATTGTTCATTAGATACAGAAAAATACCTCAACATCTCATCTGTCTTTCTAAGACGTTGCGTGAGTGTACTTATTACATATTTAATAAAAGGATTTTCATTGACCTTAAGCAGAAAAGCCTCCCTATCTACAATAATAAGATGGACATCGGTTTCTGCTATTGCAGCAGCTGACCTGGGTCTATTATCTAAAACAGCCATCTCTCCAAAAAATGCCCCATCATCTAAAATAGCAAGGGTTTTACTCTTCCCTTCTAATTCTTTGACAATCCTTATTTTCCCTATCTTTATAAGGTACATTTTATCCCCTTTATCACCTTCATTAAATAAGGTCTCTCCAGCCTGAAGTCTCTTCTCGTAACCTATATCATTTTCTGCCAATTGTACCTCCTCTCTATTTCCTTTCGGAATATTTACCGGTTCTGGTATCAATAACTACTTCGTCACCTTCTTCAATAAATAGAGGGACTTTTATAGTAGTACCTGTTTCAAGCGTGGCAGGTTTTGTTCCACCCTGCGCTGTATTACCTTTAATCCCGGGCTCAGTGGAAATCACCTTCAGGGTAACAAAATTCGGAAGCGTTAAACCCAGGGGCCTCCCCTCTGCTATCCTGAATTCTACCTCCATACTCTCCTTTAAGAATGTAAGAGCATCCTCTATCCTGGACTTATCTATTATATACTGTTGATAATTATCCAAATCCATAAAGTAGTAGTTATTACCATCTTTATAAAGGAACTGGACCCTTTTCTCATCAAGCCTTAACATTTCGAAATTATCCCCCTTCTTAAAGTTCTTTTTGATAGTCGCACCCGTTTCTAAATCTTTAAGGCTCGTTCGAACAAAAACCTGACCCTTACCTGGATTTACATGCAAATAATCGGTTACTTCATATATGGAACTTTCTATTTTTATTATCAAACCCTTTCTAAGATCGCTAACAGAACTCATTTTATAAAACGATTAATTCTCTCTTACTGTTGGTTAGTATCTTTATCTTCTTATCAAGTATCGCCACTGTATCCTCTATTCGGACACCTTGATAACCAGGAAGATATATTCCTGGTTCAATAGTAAATACCATCCCTTTTTCTATAATACCATCATTATTTTTATATGATACTATCGGTGCCTCATGAACATCAAGTCCCACACCATGCCCCAGGGAATGTGAGAAATATTCCCCAAATCCACTCTTCTTGATATAATCCCTTGCTACTTCATCAAGATATTTCAATTTAATACCTTCTTCCACTGCTTCTCTGGCTCGTTTCTGCGCATAATATACGGTATCGTATATCTTTTTATCCTTATTTGATGGAGTACCGAGGAATACCGTTCTTGTCATATCTGAAGCATAGCCATTATAATATGTGCCAAAATCCAGTGTAATAAATTCTCCCTTCTTTACTTTTTTAAGCGAAGCCGTCCCATGAGGAACAGAGGAACGGATTCCTGAAGCTACTATGGTGTCGAAGGATGTCTTCTCTCCTCCATATTTCTTCATTCTGTACTCCATCTCTGCTGCAATTTCTATCTCCCTGACACCAGGTTTAATATATTCCAAGATATCTGAAAACACTTTGTTTCCTATCTCACATGCTCTGGCAATATTCTGGATCTCATCCTCTTCTTTTTTAAGCCTGAGAGATTCAACAAATGAATCGAAACTCTTAAACTTCAACCAATCCATTCTCTTCCTCAAGTCCCAATAGAATTTATATGATATATCTCGAGACTCGAATCCCATCCGTTTCTTTCTCTTTATAGTCCGCTGAGAAGCAAGTGCATCAATATAGGATTTCTTTGTTAAATAGACTCTTGCGTTTTCTACACGCTCTACAATCTCCCCCTGAAATCTATAGTCTGTAATCAATGTTGCCTTACGAAGGGAGATGAAAAGTATACCAGCATCGCCATTAAATCGAGTTAGATAGTATATATTTTTACTTGAGGTTATTAAAAAAGAATCAATATTATTATTTGAAAATCTATTCTGTAACTTCTTTATCCTATTCACTGCAATTATTTTTTGCTTAATCCATCAACCCAATCTCGAAAATTTTCATCAACATCTTCTTTCTTCTCTGTTTCTTCTATCTCATCCACCTCTTCTTTTTCTATTGGAGCTTTCTCCTCTTCCCCCGAGAGTATCCCAAAATCCCCAAACTCTCCATTTGATTTCTTCATAGTTAAACCTTCTTCACCAACCACTCCCTTTAGTTCCTCAATCTTTTCTTTTATCCTCTCATCTTTCTTTTGTTCGTAAACAATTTCATACACTTTAAGGGCTTTATCATAGAACCCATGCTTTCGATAAATATCTCCTAATTCGGCAGAAACTTTCATTCCTTCCGGGATCTTCTCTTTTCTTTCTTCGCCGGAAACAAATCCTGCCATCTCTTCCTCAATGCTCCTACCCCCTTTTTCTACCATTAGAATATCTTCAACTTCCTCCTTTGCTTCTTTAATCTCTTCCTCCTTTGCTTCTTTAATCTCTTCCTCCTCTGCTTCTTTAATCTCTTCCTTCTCTTCCTCTGCCCCAAATACACCCGTAAATCCTACCTTCTCTTCAGTCTCTTTCCCCACAACTTCACCCACTTCTTCCTCTTCCGCTTCTCCCTCTTCCATTGCCTCTTCTCCCTCTTCTAACTCGGATATCTCTTCAACACCTTCTTCTCCCTCTTCTGCTACCTCCTCTTCCGCTTCTACCTCAAATATCTCTTCAGTACCCTCTCCTCCCTCCTCTTCCTCTGCCCCAAATATATCCGCAAATCCTACCTCTTTTTCCTCTTTCTCTTCTTCCTCTTCTAACTCGGATATCTCTTCAACACCTTCTTCTCTCTCTTCTGCTACCTCCTCTTCCGCTTCTAACCCAAATATCTCTTCGGCACCCTCTCCTCCCTCCTCTTCCTCTGCCCCAAATACATCCGCAAATCCTACTTCTTCTTCAACCTCTTCTTCCTCTTTTTTTTCTTCTTCTTCCTCTTCTAACTCGGTTATCTCTTCAGTACCCTCTTCTCCCTCTTCTCCCTCTTCTTCTTCCTCCTCTTCCCCTACCCCAAATACATCCGCAAATCCTACTTCTTCTTCCTCTTTCTCTTCTTCCTCTCCCGCCATTTCCTCTTCCATTGCTTCTTCTTCCTCTTCTAACTCGGTTATCTCTTCAGTACCCTCTTCTTCCTCCTCTTCCTCTGCCCCAAATACATCCGCAAATCCTACTTCTTCTTCCTCT
>JAGLZA010000029.1 GCA_023131835.1 Caldifarciminota bacterium | reverse complement strand
GAACTTACGGATTATATATATAAAGAGACAGGTGGAAATCCCTTTTTCATTGAAGAGTTAATGAAATCCCTGGAGACAAATGATGCTTTATTCTGGAATAAAAAAGAGTGGATATTTGATAGAAGTAAGGAGGTTATCATCCCCTCTTCACTTGAGGGTGTTGTTGAGAGGAAGTTGGGTGCATTGGACAGCGAGGCGCATTCTCTATTAGAGTACGCAGCAGTTATCGGCAGAGAATTTGACTTTGATTTCTTACGGAGCATAACAAAAATGAACGAGGGACAACTCTTCGATCTATTGGATGAGATATTGGAGATGAGATTATTGAGAGAATGTGGTGGGGAACGTTACCGTTTCTCCGAGAACATAATCAGAGAGATAGTCTATCAGAAAATACCAGGGGTTAAATTAAAACATTATCATCAAACAGCTGGTGAGGAGTTGTTGAACATTTATAAAGACAATATTGAAAGTATAATTGAGGAATTAGCCCATCATTTTTATTTAAGTAAAGACCGAGACAGGGCAATAGAATATAGTGTGCTTGCTGGTGATAGGGCAAAAGATGCTTATGCAAATCAGGATGCAATAAGGTTTTATACTCGAGCCATTGAAAGTTTACCCGAAAGTAAAGTTGATAAGAAGGAAATAAAAGGAATTGAATGTTTAAAGAAAAGGGCAGCAGTATTAAACCTGATTGGAGAGAATGAGAAGGCAATTGTAGATTTGGAAAGGGCAATCGATAAAGCTAAAAAAACAGGGAACAAGAAGGAAGAAGCGGATTGTCTCTGTGCGTTATGTGGAATCCACCAAGATACAGGTCAGTATAACGAAGCGATACGAAAAGCGAAAAAGACGCTCCAGATATATAAAGGATTGAACGATAGAAAGGGCAAAGCATCGAGTCTCAATCATATTGGCAGAACCTACTGGTGTCTTAGCAAATATCCTGAGGCATTGGAGTCTTACCAACATTCATTGAAAATACAAAAAGAGATTGACGATTACAGGGGTGAGGCAGAAAATTACAATAGCATTGGAATTGTTTATGGCGAGATGGGCGAATATTCCAGGGCATTGAAATTCTTTCAGCAGTCGTTGAAAATAAGAAAAGAGATTGGTGATTACAGGGGTGAGGCAGCAAGTCTCAATAACATCGGCATTGTTTATGATTTTCTTAGTGAGTATTCCAAAGCCCTGAAATTTTTTCGGCAGTCAATAAAAATAGTTGGAGAGATTGGCGACCGCAGGGGTGAGGCAATAATCCTCAATAATCTTGGTATTCTCTCTCTCATTCTTGGTGAAAGTTCAAAAGCACTGAAGTCTCACCTACGGTCATTAAAAATAGGCAAAGAGATCGATAATCGCAGAGTTGAGGGGGCAAGTCTTATCAATATTGGTATTATTTATGAGAACCTTGGTGAATATTCTACCTCATTGGAATTTTACCATCGCGCATTAAAGATACAAGAAGAGATTGGTGACCGTGAAGGCGAAACAGCAAGTCTTCTATGTATAGGCAACATCCTGGTGGAGAAAAATGACTTTTCAACTGCGGAGAGGTATTATACCAAGGCCCATTTAATTGCCCGAAAAATAAAATCCAAGTTGCTTCTGGCCGATGTTCTTCTCGGTTTCGTCTCACTCTCGTTGGAAAAGGATAACGTGACTGATGCAGAAAAAAGGTTAAAGAAATCTTTATCCCTGGTGGATGAACTTGCCTCCAGGATAGCAAAGGCTGATTCACTTTGCTTTTCTGGTCGCCTTTATACAAAACAGAAAAAGTGGAATAAGGCGAAATCTTCTTTCAAGAAATCAATTTCTCTTTTTAAGGAGATAAAGTTTAGGTTCAGACTTGCTAAGACTTATTATTATCAAGGTTTGATGTTTAAGGAATTCGGAGATAAAACCAAGGCAAAAAAATATTTTACAAAAGCAATGAAAATATTTAAGGACTTTGGAGCAAAAGGATGGATTCAAAAAATAAATAAAAACTCTATTCCTGAACACTGATTTTTTAATCCCCCCACCCCTCCCATTTTTTGCCACAGAGAACACAGAGAAATTAATGTGTTGTTTCTCCCACACCCCCACACAATAAAACGCAGAGGGGACAGAGATAGTCGCTTCGCTCCAATGAAAAATGCAAAATGCAAAATTACTCCCACCTCCACCTATTTTTAGCCACGGTTCCTGCACGGTTTTTTTCTTAACCTCGAACCCTTGACCCCTTATTTATTTGACACAGATTTGCACTAATTAAAACTGATTTAAAGAACCCATCTCCAAACCCAGGAATTTAAACACAGATGAACGCAAAATCCAACTATCGGGTCAGGGAACCTGACCCCTACATTAATTTCTTGTAGGAGCGACTTCTTAAGTCGCGATTATCGCGGTTTGGAAACCGCTCCTACAACGGGCGAACGCAGTTCGCCCCTACTATTTAACTATTTTCCTATTCAACCATTTAACTATTCCTCAATTGGAGCGAAGCGACTATCTCAGTAGTACTGCCAGTCAACTTCTTGTTTTTTTGCAAAAAATATCTCATTCGCTTTTGCTTTCCCTGGAAATTAAATATCAAAAATTAAAAAGCAAAATGACAGATTAAAATGCAAAATTATCTCTTCCCCTAACCGTAAAAAATGAAAAATTATTTGTGTTATTAGTGGCATTCGTTGTTTCTTTTTTTTAATTCATTTTTGAACTTTGATTTGTATTTTTACATTTTGATATTTGATTTTTACATTTTAGCGGCTTTGCCGCGCTAGGTTCTCTGTGGTTAAAAATTGGGGGGATAAGGTGACTCCTTCCACTTGACAATAGATTGAGTTTGCATACTTTTACACTATAAATACGCCTGTGGCTCAAACGGAAAGAGCGGCGGACTACGGATCCGCAGGTTAGGGGTTCGAATCCCCTCAGGCGTAATTGGAAAATATATAGATGTGGAAAGATTAGAACATAATAAATGGATGAGGGTAGCGTTGAGCGAGGCTGAATGCGCTTTTGAAAAGGGTGAAGTCCCGATAGGTGCAGTGGTAGTTAAAAATGATACAATTATTGGAAGAGGGCATAATATGAAGGAGAGACTGAATGACCCTACTGCTCATGCTGAACTCATTGCTATAACAGCGGCAGCCCATTCCATCCGGGATTGGAGATTGAATGGAGCAATCCTTTACTCTACTGTTGAACCCTGCTTGATGTGTGCAGGGGCAATTATTCAATCCAGATTGGATATGGTTGTATATGGAGCAAGGGATGAGAAATTTGGAGCTCTTGGTTCTGTAATTGATGTTTGTGGAAGTAGATGGAATTGGAACTTTAAGACTGTTTCAGGCGTTATGAAGGAAGAAGCAGTAAAACTACTTAAGCGTTTTTTTGAAGAGAGGAGGGATGGCTGAGTGGCTAAAAGCGCACGATTCGAAATCGTGTTTCCGGTATTGCTGGAACGGGGGTTCGAATCCCTCTCCCTCCGGGTTGTTGAATTTTGCTAATTAGAAGGAGTTTTTATGATTTTTATATTGTTTTCGTTTATAAGTAGTTCCCAGGAGATGGATTCACTCAAAAAGATAGTTCACCCATCTCTGGTAAAGAAAAGAGTAGAACTACTACAATCCAATCCCGAATATCAAAGATACCTGAATCCATATAATTCTCTGGGGGCTTTCAGAGGAAAAAAGAAGAGGGGAGTACAAAAGCTCAAAGGAAGAGCCCCGGTAGATACGGTATATATTGCTGCAATACGCGTTCAGTTCCTTCCTGACTCAACACCTCTTACCACTGGAGATGGGAGGATTAATTTAGAAGCAAGTGGTAATCTTTGTGATACAATAATAGATGGTTCGGACACATCTATTGTCAGGAGTCTATCCTATGATCCCCCCCATGATTTCATCTACTTCAACCGTTTAATGGAATACCTGCACAACTACTACTGGAAGGTCTCCTATCATTCCCTATGGATAGAATACAGAGTCCTTCCCGATTCGACCGATTCGGTCTATACCCTGCCGCACAAGATGACCTATTATGGTGATCCCAGTAATTATGTAATGGGCCTTTTTAAATTACTAAGGGATGCTGTTGAGGTGGCAGATTATGATGCAGATTTCGGATGGATTGACGAGATAATCATCTTCCATGCAGGTTCAATGTATCAGAGTGATTACCTTTATGACTCTCCATATGACTTACCTGCTGTGTCTGTTCATGGACTCCACCATGTCTTTGATTCCTATCTGATAGCAGATGGAGACACCATTGATAGTGGTATCATCTATCCGGAGACAGGTTTTCAGGATGGAATGCCAGCATACCTTCAGGGTGGCTTATGCCATGAATTCGGACATTCTAATGCAGTGGGGCTTCTAGACCTCTATGATGTATCAGGAGAAACGATGGGAATGGGTGGATGGGCACTTATGGGAACAGGGAACTGGAACGAACTCGGTCTTGTTCCTCCAAGATTATGTGCCTATAACAGGATTGAAGCAGGTTTTGATGAACCTGTAATAATAAATAAAAATGCAGATTCCATTCCTATCAAATGGACTGGTAGTATGGATACAATAACTCCACATATATACAAGGTTCCAATAAATAAGGATGAATATTTCCTCATTGAGAATAGATGGGTATATATCAATCCGGATACCTTTCATTATGTCAACCCCTGCACCACAGATATTGATTCCAACGGGGCAAGGGTCTGGAAGAACAATGTCCTGGTAGATGTAGATGATTATGAATCCTCACTACCCCCACCTCTTTATTCGGGCGGGCTTGCTATATGGCATATAGATGAGGAGAAGATAGCCAAATCGGATACATTCAATGAGCTTAACGCTGGCTTTCCACATGGTGTTGACCTTGAGGAAGCAGACGGGATTCAGGATTTTGAAAAGTTATTCCGAAGGGTATATAATATTGAAGCAACATTCTATGGTTCAGAATTGGATATATTCCAGAGGAACGGATGGCTCTCTTCCTTCGGGAATGAAACCGATCCGAATACCAAGGATAATTCGAAGAATTATAGCGGAATTTTAATATCCAATATAACTGAGCCAGACTCAATTATGTGGTTTGATATCTCTTTTCAGGGGAGTGTTCCTGACTTCCCCAAGGAATTTGGAGAGAGGATGGATGTAATCTCACCGCAGATTCTGGATTCATCCATCTATATAGGAGATCTTTTTGGCGGGGTATACCGCACCAATCCTGATACCACCCTGTTTAGAATGGTGGATATAACGGATACTATCTATATTGATTCCACTTATACAACTCCTTTGCTTTCAGATATAACCGGTAACGGGAATGTAGACCTATTTGATATGACAATAAATGGGCATCTCTTTCTCTATAACCTCGTGAGCGATTCCCTTCTCGATTCTCTCTCTATTAATGGTTGTATCTATGGTAATGCTTCCGCTTACGAACTTGATGGGAATCCGGGGAAGGAAATCCTATTTGGAACATCTAAATCCGAGTTGCATATACTTCGCTGGGATGGAGATTCACTCATTGAGATGGATGGCTTCCCCTTATATGTGGGAGACTGGTTGGTCTCTGTTCCACTGGTTATTGACAATGCAATATATTGTTTGCCTGCCGATGGGAAGCTCTGGAAGATATCTCAAGATGGAGAAATGATATGGAGAAAGGGAGAAGAGAATCTTTCATATAGTTTATCTTCACCTGTAGCAGGTGATATCGACCGTGATGGCATCAAAGAGATAATATGTTCTGTAGGAAATCGAACAGTATTCTCAATCGATACCTCGGGGATAATCGAATGGAGTAAAGACCTTCATGCAAAGACCTTTTTCTCTACACCAGCCCTGGGTGATATCACAGGTGATGGCTACCTTGAAATTGTCCTGGCTGATAGCACCTATCTATACGCGCTGAACAGGAATGGTTATCTGCTGGATAATTTCCCTGTCAGAATAAATCTTTCAAAACAGACACAATCATCCCTTATCCTATCCGATGTTAGTGGAGATTCTATCCCTGATATAATTCTTGGGTCGCCTGATGGGGGTGTCCTTGCATATAATGGAAGGGGAGAAGTGATTGCACAATTTCCACTTACGACAGGTAAGAGAGCCTATTCCACACCTCTTATTGCTGATATAGATGGTGACAACCGTTCAGAGTTATTTATTGGTTCCTATGATGGATGGTTGTATGGATGGGAGACCAATGGTTTCTACTTAAAGGAGGGATGGAATCAAATATACTGGAACAACGACCACCAATCAATCTATCCCGATTCATTGCTTAAAGATGCAGAGGAGGAAGGTGAACTAACACTGGATGAATTCTATGTTTATCCTTCCCCGGTTACTAAAGGGATAGTTCATTTCCGGTTCCGCCTGGGGGACAATGCGGATGAAGTAATTCTCCGTGTATTTTCACTATCCGGAAGATTGGTAGCAGAGGAAAAAGTTACAGGGGATTTCGGTATCAATGACAGAACGATAGTTCTCTCCAATCAGGCTAACGGGGTTTATATTGCAACGATTAAGATCGATAAATCCATTTTCGATAAGAAGAAATTCGCAATCCTAAAGGGAGGCTAAATGTTAATACTCGCAATACTTATATCCATTTCACCAGCAAAAGCTTCCTTTTCCTCCTTTCTCATTCCAGGAACAGGGGACCTCTTGTTGGGGGAGAAAAAAAGAGCATCAGTATTTTTAACAGCAGAAGCTACCATCTGGCTCTCTTATTTCGGATTTCGATGGTATGAAGGGAAGGTTCACAATAGTTCTCTTAATTATGCAAGTTTATATGCTGATGCAAATTTATACGGTAAGGACGATAGATATTTTGATGCAATGGAGAACTTCTATTCATCAGAAAACTATAATGAATGGGTAAAGGAACAGGCAAGAATGATGTATCCGGATACCACGGACCCTGAGATCCTTGAAAAGAGGAGGGAATATATAAACGAGAACTCTTATACTGGTGAAGATGCCTGGGAATGGAGAGAACTAAAATATGCATATGAGTATGATGAACTCAGAGATAGGAAGAGGGGTTTTGCAAACAAAGCATCAAATATGGTAGCACTTGCAATCGCCAATAGATTCATAAGTTTCTTTGTGACCTATATAGCGGGAAGCAGGGTTTCTGTTAGAGTTGACCAGGACAAAGTGGAGGTGGGCTGGAGGTTTTGATGCAGTTATACAATACATTAAGTGGGAAGAAAGAGAAATTCAAAGCCATAAAAAAAGATGAGGTTTCTATCTACTACTGCGGTATGACCCTGCAGGAGTCCCCCCATTTAGGACATATGAGGGCAGCCCTTACATCAGATGTGTTACATAGATATCTCCTGTTCAAAGGTTTCAAAGTGAGATTGATAGTAAACTTCACAGATATTGATGATAAGGTCATTGAAAAAGCAAAAGAAGAAAGCAGAGATTTCAGAAAGATTACAGCGTATTACGAAGAGGAATACAAAAAAGCCTCCAGGAGGCTCAATATCTTAGAACCATATTTCTATCCAAGAGCCACGCAGCATATAAAAGAAATAATAGAAATCATAGAGCAATTATTCAAGAAGGGTTTTGCCTATGAGGTTGATGGTTATGTATTCTTCAGGGTAAGAAAATTCAACTCATACGGAAAACTCTCCGGTAGAAAGACAGAGGAATTAGTTTCAGGTGCAAGGGTTGCTATAGATGAGAAAAAAGAGAACCCAATAGATTTTGTCATCTGGAAAGCTATGAAACATGGGGAACCCTATTGGTTTTCTCCCTGGGGAAAGGGTAGACCGGGATGGCATATTGAGTGTTCTGCTATGGCCATTCATTACCTTGGAGAGACCATTGACATACATGGTGGGGGGAGCGACCTCATATTCCCCCATCACGAAAACGAAATTGCTCAATCAGAGGCAGCAACAGGAAAACCCTTTGCCAAATTCTGGGTTCATAATGAGATGCTTAATATAAAGGATGAAAAGATGTCAAAATCACTCAGAAATTTCATCCCCATTAATGATCTCGTAGAGGAGTTTGCTCCTAATATTATAAGGCTATATCTATTGCAAGCTCATTATAAAAAACCACTAAATTATAACAGAGATATGCTCAATCAGGCTGTGTCAGGTTGGGAACATATCAAGGTTTTTCTTGATAGAACCAGTGGACTTGAAGAAAAACCAATAGTCTCTTATATAGAAGAATTCGAGAATAGAATGGATGATGACCTTGATACCCCCGGAGCTATTGCTATTGTTTTCAATCTTCTCCACCAGGCCAATGTAGTTCCAGAAAAAGAAAAAGGTCCTTATAGGGAAACCATTTCGATTATTCTAAAAACACTTGGCTTTGATATTACAGGTGAAGAGAGTAAGGAACTCAGTCCGGTAGTTGATAATATTTTATCCCTCCGCAATGAACTCAGAACAGAAGGGAATTTTAAAATGGCAGACAGAATCAGGGATGTCCTCAAGGTATCCGGAATTTCAGTGGAGGATACAGAGAAAGAAACCTTATGGCGGATAAAATAAAGGGGAGAGAATTAGCCTTACAATCCTTAATGGAGTTTGAGAAAAAAGGAGATACCCTTAAGGAATTTCTGGAAATGAATAAATGGAAAGTCCCGAGAAGAGACATACGCAAAGCCTATGATTACTTCTATGGATGCTTGCGGATGAAGAAGAGACTGGATTATATATTGAACAAGCATCTTATGAAATATACTATTATGGATTTACCTATAACTATAAGAAATATACTCCGCCTCGGAACCTATGGGTTGTTGTTCTCCAGTGATCCCGATTATGCTGTAGTTGATTCCTTTGTTGCACTATCCAGGAAATATGGACATAATGGGACGGCTTCACTTGTAAATGGAGTCCTTCGTAATCTTCACCCTGTCGAATATCCTGAAGAGCGTATAGAATATCTTGCAACCTACTATTCTCAATCAGAATGGCTCGTGGCTAAACTACTCAAGATATACGGGGAAGATGTTGAAAAGATATTGGAAGCGAGTAATATGACTCCCCGGATATCTATTCGAGTTAACCGCTTAAAAATAGAACCCGAAGGGTTATTTAATAAACTCATAAAGGAAGGGGTAAAGGTAGAAAAGAGTAGAATTAGCGATTATAATTTCTTGACTGATGGCAAGGTACTCGATACCCCATCCTTTAAAGAAGGTCTGTTCCAGGTCCAGTCCGGCACCCAGACATTGATAACCGAGATACTTTCTCCCAGTCCAGAAGAAATCATTCTGGATCTATGTTCATCTCCTGGAGGAAAGAGCACTCATATTGCAGAAATGATAGGGGATCGTGGAATGGTCCTCTCAGTTGATCTCAAGAATCTGGATAAGGTAGTCTCTAATTGCAAAAGATTGGGGATAATGAGTGTCTATCCTATACTATCTGATGCGAGACAATTCTGTGTATCAAGAGCGGATCGAATTATGCTGGATGTGCCCTGTTCTGGAACAGGGGTTATGTCTGAAAAAGGTGATATCAGATGGAGAATAAAATCAGAACCCTTGAAAAACCTTAAAAAACTTCAGCAGGAGTTGTTGAAAGCAGCATCGAGGAATCTATTCAGTGGTAGTGTGATGGTATATGCAACTTGTTCTATCCTTCCTGAAGAGAATGAAGAACAGGTCTACAATTTCATTAAGGGCAATCCTGATTTTGAATTGGTTCCCTATTCAGAGGAAGAAATGTTCTTTATTAATCTTCCTAATTATGCGACCCCCAGCGGAGGGTTCGCAGCAATAATAAAAAGGAGGTAAAAATGTATTATAATCAAAGTGCGACAAAGACATTCTGGATTTCCTTCTTAACATCCCTTGTTGTTTCCGGAGCGGTAGCTTTTTCAGTAGTCTACTTTGCCCCGAGTGTTCTGGGAAAGAAGACAGAAACCAAAATAGAAGTTCCCGATATTGAACACCTTGATTTACAAACTGCACAGATGATTATTGATAGAAAGAACCTTTGCCTTGTCATTAAAGAGAGAAGGAATGACCCGACAATAAAGAAAGACAGAATAATATATCAGAATCCAACGCCAGGCACTGAAGTAGCAAAAGGAGAAATTGTAAGGGTTGTGATCAGTGAAGGGGCTTCTCCCTCAGAGCAAAATGAGATTATAATCCCTGATGTAACTGGTTTTGACCTCAATCAGGCAAGGGTATTTCTTGCAGAAAAAGGATTGACAGTGGGCAAGGTAGAGGAGCAGATATCATCGGAACCAAAGGGGAAAGTAATAGGCACTGTGCCAGAGCCAGGTAGAAAAATAACAAAGGATGTAACGATAAAACTCATCATTTCAATGGGTCCTGAGAAGGTATCTGTGCCTAATTTAAAGAGAAAGAGCTTATATCAGGCAAAAGAGATATTGCGCCAGAATGGCTTGAAGTTGGGCAATGTCAGTTATACTACGAGTGCAGAATATGCATTTGATATAA
Source organism: Caldifarciminota bacterium (assembly GCA_023131835.1). Classification (GTDB taxonomy): domain Bacteria; phylum Hydrothermota; class UBA3072; order UBA3072; family UBA3072; genus JAGLZA01. The sequence goes on along the minus strand of JAGLZA010000029.1, from coordinate 25,403 downwards.
TCATTTCTCAGCATCCAAAAGCAGGGGGGATGGTAGAAAGAGGTTCCAGTGTAAATATAACCATAAACAGGGAAGCACCTTAATGAAAAGGTCTTTTATCTATCTCGGAGCATTTGCAGGGTCTTTCATAATGGGTTTTATAATCTTTTACTTCCTGATGCCAATCATTGTTCATCGTGGCAAGACAATAGACGTTCCCTATCTTAAACATATGTCCGTTCAGGAGGCTAAAGATTTCCTTGGCTCACTTGGGCTTAAAGGTGAGGTTTATGATAGCGTTCATTCCCTGGAAGTGGAGCGGAGAAGGGTGATAGAAACGATACCTCCCAAGAAGAAAGAGGTTAAGATCGGAACAAAGATAGAACTCGTTGTGAGCAAGGGACCCGAGAAGTTATGGGTACCTGATATTATAGGCCTTTTGCAAAAAATTGCAGAAGATTCCCTGGATAAATATGGTATCACAAACAGGGTTATCATAAATATACCGGTAGAGAAAAAAAACGAGGATGGATTGGTGATAAAAACAAAACCAATTATTGTGGATAGCCTTGAAAAAGGGGGAAAGATAACATTGTTTATCGGAAAAGAGAAAAGGAAGGTCTTTCTAATGCCAAATCTCATCGGATTACCCCTTGATGAAGCAAAGGAGATCCTTGTTGACTATGAACTAAAACTTGCTCCAATAAAACGGACAGAATCTCCTAAAGAAGGAGTGCTTCTTCAATCTCCTTTAGCCGGGATTGAAGTAACATTTGGAGATACAGTCAAGCTCATTGTAGGAGGAAAATAACCTTTTTAGTGCAAAATGACGGTTAAAACCCTGCCTTCAAAAGCTTTCTCTCTTTTATTACAAAAATCAGGGGTGGTGAGGGGCTTCGTGTCCTTTGTGTCTTTGTGGTGAATATCTCTCATCCGCAAAATTTATGAAAAGGGGTTGATTATTTATATAATTAATATATATATCCAACAGGAGCTGGTGTAGCTCAACCGGTAGAGCAGCACATTCGTAATGTGCCGGTCAGCGGTTCGAATCCGCTCACCAGCTTTCAGAGGAGAGGTGACCGAGAGGCCGAAGGTGCACGATTGGAAATCGTGTTTCCATTTCATCGTGGAACGAGGGTTCGAATCCCTCCCTCTCCGTTAGTTTTAAAACAATTCTTTTTCTACAAGCGCAAAAAATGAACAAAGTATCGATTTATAAATCTAATATACGCATTGACAAACCAGGGTCAATCTATATATTAAGGATGATTTGATATAATGGTAAAGCATACATAAAATAAGGAGTGGAGAATGGAAAAAGTTGAGAAAATTCTTTGCGATTATGTATATGATGAATCTAAGATAATACAGATATTAGAGGAAGCACAGAACGAATACAACTATCTACCTAAAGAAGTATTGGAATATATCAGTCAAAATTTGAATACACCCCTCAGTAAGATTTATAGTATTGCAACTTTTTATAATGCTTTCAGTCTTAATCCTCAAGGTGAACATTTTATTACAGTCTGTATGGGAACTGCCTGCCATGTACGTGGTGCACCTATGGTTCTGGAACGCATCGAAGAAAGGTTAGGAATTAAAGCAGGTATGACAACTGAAGATCAAATGTTCACTCTGAAAACTGTAAATTGTCTCGGCGCTTGCGCCCTTGCACCTATAGTAGTGATTGATGGAGAATATTATGGTAAGGCAACACCACAGAAGATTGGTAAAATCCTGGATAAATATCAACAGAAGGAAACGACTAATACAAAACAAAAAGAGCAAGTGAAATGAAACTCAAAGAAATAATAAAATGTCTCAATCTCAATTGCAAGGTCCTTTGTGAGGACCCCAACCTGGACATTGATATAGAATTTGCAATTGCTTCAGATTTGATGAGCGATATTTTAGCAACTGCAAAGCCGGGTGAATTGCTCCTGACCGGACTTGTCCACAATAGCGTAATCAGAACATGCGAGATTACCGGGATTAATGCAGTTATTTTTGTCCGCAATAAAAAACCTCCGGATGAAACCATCAAACTTGCCAAAAACTGCAAAATACCGGTTTTATTGACTGATTTAACAATGTTTGAAACCTGTGGGATATTATTCTCAAAGGGGCTAAAAGGAATACATATTGAAAGGGCAGATTGACAAGATTATGGATTCCGAAGTTGTTTTCAAACAGGAATTTGAAATTAATGGTGGTGATTTTGTTAATGCAGGTGAATCAGCCAGTAAATTGAAAAATATATTAAAAGAGATCGGAATAGATACCGATATTATCCGCCGTCTCGCAATTGCAGCATATGAAGCAGAAGTAAATGTCGTAACGTATGCAAGACATGGTATAATGCGCATTCTTATCTACCCTGAAAAAATTCTATTGACGGTTGAAGATGAGGGGCAGGGTATAAAAGATATTGATCTGGCAATGCAACCAGGATATTCAACGGCAACAGACGAGATAAGAGAAATGGGTTTTGGTGCAGGGCTGGGTTTACCCAATATGAAAAAGAATGCAGACATTTTCAATATATCTTCTACTGTTGATAAAGGAACTAAACTTGAAATCACAATGAATCTGAACGACAAAAATGTCCGAGACTAAACTTCTCCATTCAGTCAGGGTTAATAAAGACAAATGCATCGGTTGTGGAAAATGTATGAGAGCTTGCCCCACAAAAGCAATGAGAGTTCGACCACAAAAGGCAAGCATTAACTACGAGAGGTGCATCGATTGCGGAGAATGTCTAAGGGTTTGTCCTAATGATGCAATAGAACCAATCACAACATCATCAGCTGACATAAACAAATTCAAATATAAAGTTGCAATTCCGTCTCCAGTCATTCACTCTCAGTTCGGGCCACAGATAATGCCCAACGGAATTCTCTCAGCCTTAAAAGAAATCGGGTTTGATTATGTTTATGATGAAGCATTAATCTGTGAAATGCAAAATATGGTTATTGAAGAATATCTCGACAAAAATAAATCTCCAAGGCCGATAATCTCTTCTACCTGTCCTGTTGTGGCTCGTCTTATCCAGAGGTTATTTCCGAGTCTCTGTAATCTTATTTTACCAATTGAACCTCCATTTGAAATCGCTGCAAAAATCTTAAAAAAAGAAATCTCTGAAAAACAAAATATACCGAAGGAAGAAATAGGTATTATAGAGATAACACCATGCGCAGCAAAAATGGTCTCTATTAGCCATCCTGAAACTTTGGAAAAATCACACCTTGATGGAGCAATTTCAATCAAAGATGTTTATAACAAAGTTATGATAATACTTAAAAAAGAAGAACAATCATTAATGCTTCAAGGACAAAGCCCAATCAGTGGAATTGGCATAGGACGGGCAATCGCCGGAGGCGAAATCAGGGGCTTAAAATATCATCAATCTGTTTCTGTATCCGGTGTGTATGATACAATTAAAATCCTTGAAGGGGTTGAGTCCGGTAAGTTACATGATATTGAATATCTTGAATGCCTTATCTGTCCTGACGGTTGTATCGGTGGCCCTTTGACAGTGGAAAATAGATTTATTGCCAAAAGTAACATCCTCAAACTCACGAGAATCTATGGGAACAAAAAGAGGGTTGACAGTAATCGTGTAAAGAGATTATATAAAGAAGATTTCTTCTCTTTCGAAAGTGGAGTAAAACCAAAACCTTTCAAGCCTTTAGATAAAGATAGAATCCTGGCAATAAAGAAAATGAATCTGAAGCGTGAAATCTTCGAAAAACTTCCGAAAAGAGACTGTGGGATATGCGGAGCACCGGATTGTATTACATTTGCTGAAGATGTAGTCCAAGGTAAAGCAAAATTAGAAGATTGCATCTTTATGAAAAAATAAAAAAAAGGGAGAGTAATAATGCCGGAAGAAAAAATTAAACTTTCTGAGGTTATAAAACAACTTAACCTTAAAATAGAATGCAGAGAGCAATTTTTAGACAAAGAGATACAAGGTGGGTATGTGAGTGATCTCTTAAGTGATGTAATGGCAAATTGTAAAGAAGGCTACATCTGGATTACTCTACAGGGTCATCCCAATATTGTTGCAGTTGCAGTTTTAAAAGAGGTTGCAGGAATTGTAATTATCAATAATCGAAAACCAGAAGAAGAGACAATAAAAAAGGCAGAGGCCGAAAAATTGCCAATTATGACCAGTTCTTTGACAGCATTTGAATTAGTCGGAAAGTTATATGAACTTGGTATTTCCGGATAGTTAATGTTAAAAAACTTCAATGCAGATTTACATATACATACCTGCCTATCACCGTGTGGAGATTTAACAAATTCTCCCAAACGAGTGGTAGAGAAGGCTCTGGAGTTAAATATCGATATTATTGGAATCTGTGACCATAATTCAGCCGAGAATGTACAGGCAGCAAAAAATGCGGGGGCGAAAAAAAAAATAACAGTATTAGCCGGGATGGAAATAACAAGTGTTGAAGAAGTTCATATCATTGCACTTTTTGATAAAACCCAAGATATACTAAAACTTCAGGATATTATCTACGAAAAACTACCCCCTGAGGAAAACAAAGAAGAATTTTTCGGTCAACAGATAATCGTCAATGAATTTGATGAAGTAGAGGGGTATAATAAAAAATTATTGATTGGCGCAACCACGTTGACCTTAAAAGAAATAGTTTCCGAAATTCAAAGGTTTGGGGGATTGGCAATTGCTGCTCACATCGATCGCGAAAGTTATAGTGTTATTGGACAATTGGGTTTTATCCCTGAAGACCTTGAATTCGATGCCCTGGAATTATCACCAAATATTAGCCAATCTGTGGCAATAAATAGATTTCCTGGAATCGAAAAATTCCCAATGATTTCCTCATCCGATGCGCACTTTTTACAGGACATTGGTAAAGCCACTACATCTTTTTTAATTAACGAACCTAAAATCAATGAAATTCTGATGGCATTCAAAAAAAAAGCCGGCAGAAGTTTTCGGATAAAGGAATAATTGTGGAAGACCTCTCTCTTCATATCTTAGACATTGTAGAGAATTCAATTAACGCCGGAGCAACAAAAATTGAAATTATGCTTGCCGAAGATATTAATCAAAATATACTCACACTCAAAATAAAAGATAATGGCAAAGGGATGGATAAAGAAACCGTAAAAAAAGCTCTCGACCCATTTTATACAACAAAAACTGTAAGAAGAATTGGCCTGGGGCTTTCGATGTTAGCACAGGCTGCAAAAGAAGCTGAAGGGAACATGGATATTAAATCAAAAAAAGGGAAAGGAACTACAATCATCGCTAAATTTGTCCACAACCATATAGATCGAAAACCATTTGGTAATATGGCAGAAACAATTATTAATTTAATAGCTACCAAGGGATTGGATATCGACATAATATATAAACATTGCAAAAATGAGAATTGCTTTATATTTGACAGTATAGAGATAAAAAAAGAATTGCAGGATATTGCAATAAACAATCCTGAAGTTTTGAGTTTTTTGAAAAAAGAGATTGAAAAAGGATTGAAAGAGATAAGAAAGGAAGGAGGATAAAATTGAAAAAGATTAAGATAGGTGATTTAGAGAAAATCAGAGAAAAAGCAAGAAGAACATCAAGCTTAAGACAGAATAAGGCAAGGGCAAGAATTACTGTTCATATGGGAACATGTGGCATTGCAGCCGGAGCACGAAAAATTTTGACTGCATTGCTGGACGAGGTAGGGCAGAACAATTTGGATGATGTGATAGTTACAACATCCGGATGTGCCGGACTTTGCAGCAGGGAACCCATGGCAACAGTAGAAATAGAGGACGAGCCGCCAGTAAAGTATGTGGACTTGACTAACGAGAAAATCAAGGAAATCCTGAATGAACATATTATTAAAGGTAACATCGTAAAAGAATACGCACTTGCAATTGGAAGTGAGAGGACACATTAAAATAAGGATAAATAAAGAAGTGGTTGTGAATAGGAGACTAAAATGAAAGAATATCGATTACATACACTTATCTGTGCAGGAACAGGTTGTGTTGCTTGTGGCGCATTAGATGTCAAAGAAGAACTGGAAAAGGAAATCGTAAAACAGGGGTTGGAGGATGAAGTCAAGGTTGTTACCACTGGTTGTCAGGGTTTTTGTGAACGAGGACCGATTGTAATTGTTCAACCTGGTGATATATTCTACCAGAGAGTTAGCAAAGAAGATATTCCCCACCTTGTCGAAGAGCATCTATTAAAGGGTAGACCGGTTAAGAGTTTAATGTACGTACCGGGACCCGAAAAACCACCAATTCCAACAATGATGGATATTGGGTTTTTCAAGCATCAGAGGTTGCTTGTTTTGAAAAATCGTGGTAGGTTAGACCCGGAAAACATAGAAGAGTATATAGGCTTTGATGGTTATCGCGGGTTAGAAAAAGCACTTGCCGAAATGACACCGGAGGAGATTATCAAAGAGATCAAAGACTCCGGTTTAAGAGGTCGAGGAGGTGCGGGATTTCCAACTGGACTAAAATGGGAACTATGTCGTAAGTCTCCAGATGAAATAAAATATATCGTTTGTAATGGGGATGAGGGAGATCCCGGTGCATTCATGGATAGAAGCATCTTAGAGGCTGACCCTCATGCGGTTATCGAAGGTATGATTATTGGTGGAAAAGCAATTGGCGCACATAAAGGTTTTATCTATGTCCGGAATGAATACCCCCTTGCAGTTAAAAGATTAAAGATTGCATTGAGCCAGGCAGAGGAATACGGTTTATTGGGTAAGGATATTCTTGGAACAGGCTTCGATTTTCCGATTGAAGTGATTCAGGGTGCAGGTGCATTCGTATGCGGTGAAGAAACTGCATTACTTAAATCAGTAGAAGGAAAGGTTGGTAGACCAAGACCCAGACCACCATACCCAACGGAAAAGGGTTTGTGGGGTAAACCAACCAATATAAACAATGTGGAAACCTGGGCTAATGTTCCTGCAATCATTTTAAGATCTGCCGAATGGTTTTCTTCAATTGGTACGGAAAAAAGCAAAGGAACAAAGATATTCTCTCTGGTTGGTAAAATCAATAATACTGGTCTTGTTGAAGTCCCAATGGGTATCACATTAAGAGAGATAGTCTTTGATATTGGAGGTGGTATTGCAGATGATGAAGAATTCAAGGGTGTCCAACTTGGCGGACCATCCGGCGGAATCCTGACTGAGGAGCATCTCGACACATCTGTGGATTATGAATCTTTAACAGAAGCAGGAGCAATTATGGGTTCCGGAGGGATGGTTGTGTTATCCGAAAATGACTGCATGGTAGATACAGCCAGATATTTCCTTAATTTTATTCAGGAAGAATCATGCGGTAAATGTACACCGTGCAGAGTCGGTTCAAAAAGAATGCTTGAGATACTTGATAGAATAGTTGAGGGAAGGGCTGAAGAGGATGACCTTAAGAAACTGAAAATCCTGGCTGAAAAAGTCAAGAAATATTCACTATGTGGACTCGGACAGACTGCTCCCAATCCGGTTCTAACCACACTGAGATACTTCGAGGATGAATACAAAGCCCATATTGAGGAAAAAAGATGTCCTGCTAAGGTCTGTAAAAATCTGTTTAAATATGTGATAACCGATAGATGTACGGGATGTACATTCTGCGTACGGAATTGTCCAACAGATGCGATAGAAGGAGAAGTGGGAAATAAACACAAAATCATTCAGGAAGATTGCACTAAATGCGGCACCTGTCTGGAAGTGTGTCCAGTAGATGCAGTGGAGGCAGTAGACAATGAGTGAAAAAGTTAATATTACGATAAATGGTAAAAATATGCAAGCAGAAAAGGGGAAAACCGTACTTGAAATTTGCAGAGAAAACGATATATACATTCCGGCTCTCTGCGAAGAAGAAATACTCGAACCCTATGGCTCCTGCCGAATGTGTCTGGTCGAGATTGAAAGAGATGGAAAGAAGAGAGTAGAAACTTCCTGCACCACTTATGTTCAGGATGGAATGGAGATTAAGACCGACACAGAAGAAGTTATTGAATCCAGAAAAATCAATCTTGAACTCCTGCTTTCCGAACACTACGGAGACTGCATTGGGCCATGTAAAAAAGCCTGCCCCCTTCACTATGATGTCCCCACCTATGTGGCTCTTATTGCAGATGGAAAACCAAGAGAGGCACTACAGGTAATAAAGGGTAGCACTCCAGTTGCTTATTCACTCGGAGCAGTCTGTCCTGCCTTCTGTGAGGATGAATGCAGGAGACAAAAGGTTGAAGAATCCATAGCTATTAGATTGCTAAAAAAGGCAGTCGCTGAATTCGATATGAAATCCGACAACCCTTATGTCCCGGAGGTTGCAGAAGAAAGAAGTGAAAGGATCGCCATTGTGGGTGGAGGACCAGCAGGTCTAACGGCAGCCTATCAATTACGAAAAAAAGGGTACAGAATAACCATCTATGAAGCCCAGGATAAATTGGGAGGAATGCTCCGGTATGGAATACCTGAGTTTCGCCTGCCAAAGGCAATCCTGGATAGAGAAATAGAACTTGCTCTCTCTATAGGTGGAATTGATGTTAAATATTCGACCAAACTTGGGAAAGATATATCCCTTGAGGAATTGAGTAAAAATTACGATGCAGTATTCATAGCCACAGGCGCCTGGAAGGACAGGGTTATGGGTATAGAGGGAGAGAATCTTGAAGGGGTCTATACAGGGATAGTTTTCCTCCATTCAATTGCAACAAATAAAGAAGTAAATCTGGGTAAAAAGGTAACAGTTATTGGTGGGGGTAATACTGCAATGGATGTAGCAAGAACTGCAAAGCGATTAGGCTCTGATGTTACTATTCTATATAGGAGAAGCAGGAATGAAATGCCTGCCGATGAAATAGAATTAAAGGAAACAGAAGAAGAAGGAATAGAATTCCGCACACTTACCAATATAACAGCGATATTGGGCAATGGAAGAGCAGAAGGTATTAGGTGTATCAAAATGGAACTTGGCGAACCGGATGAATCCGGCCGAAGGCGCCCTGTACCCATCCAGGGTTCTGAATATGAGATGGAAACCGATTCTTTGGTAATGGCTATTGGTCAATACGGGGATATTGAAGAGATAAAAGAATATGGAATAGATTGTGGAAAAACATGGATTAACGCTGGTGAATATTTTCAGAATACCAACAAGCCAAATATCTTTGCAGGTGGTGATATTGTTCTGGGACCCGCCACTGTGGTTGAAAGTTGTGCGCAGGCAGACAGAGCAACGCATGCCATAGACCTCTATTTGAATAATAAATTAGAAACAATCAGGAAAGTGATTCAGGAACCGTGGAACTGGATTCAGGAGATTGAATCTGATCCAGAACTTCTGGATACACTCCTGAGTATTGAACCATATAATCATGAAAAGGAAGTTGACGAATGGGATTTTGAGATATACGAAAAGAGTGAGCGAATCAAGGTAAATATCAGGAACCCTGAAGAAAGAAGCAAAGACTTTAATCTTATAGAGTCAACATTCTCACAGGAAGAAGCAGTAGAGGAAGCAAAGAGATGTATCTCCTGTGGATGCGATGCATTGTTTGAATGTAAACTGAGGGAGTTTTCCAGTATATACAAAACCGACCAATACCGATTTAAGGGAGAACTCATCCGTTATAGGGCGGATGACCGTCATAAATATATCATACGCGACCAGAGTAAATGCATCCTATGCGGCAGATGTGTTAACGAATGTAATGAAATACTCGGGGAATATGCTATTGACTTCGTGAACAGGGGATTCGCAACCTTAATAGAACCACCCTTCGAAGCGAAACTGGATTGTATCAGTTGTGGAGGTTGTGTGAATGTATGCCCTACCGGAGCACTGGAGGATAAGAAACCAACGGAAAAATCAGGACCTTATCCAATGAAAACCATACAAGTAACCTGCGGAGAGTGTGGTCTTGGCTGTCCCGTTCATCTTAGAGTACACAATGGAGAACTATTAAGGGTTGAAACACCGGATGGTGAATGGAATATGGGTATCCTCTGTGAACGAGGAAGATATAAACTACTGCACGATTATAATCCCGGATATTTTCATTATAAGGATGGAAAGGGCACCCCGGTTTCACTTGATAGAATCGTTTCTCTTATCGAAGAGGAAAGAAATATATCCATTATACTCTCAGGTGACCTCTTTACAGAAGAAGCAGAGAAATTGAAAGAATATGCAGAAAACCCAAATATTGGTATATATATAGAAGAAAAAATAGGTAAGGGGAATGCCGACATTAAGGATATATTGAAAGCAGAAAGGATATGGGCTGATATCGCTCTGGATGTACATCCACCCATAAAAGCATTGATTAGAAAAGCAGTTAATAATGGATCCTGTTTGGTTGAAAAAGGCGATTCCCAAACCCTATCAATAGTCCATAAAAATGACTCTTATGAAGGCAAAACCCTTGTTATTCCTCGAAAGATGAATAGTCTTGGGATTTCAAAACTGGCCCTGTCAGAATGGAAGGGACAGGATGGAATTTCCATATTCATAGGGAATCCTAAAAGTGGAGATTATGATTATGCAGTAATTCCTGCACCTTATTATGCACGTTCCGGTACCACAACTACACTTAATGGAGAAGAAAAGGAATTTCATTCCGTTGTTAAAGTAGGGGCAATTCATGGATTGCCCCTACAGGACTTCTTAAATAGAATGAAAGAATAGCAAAATAACGCTTAAATGGAATATAAATGCGATAAACAATTCAGGCGTCATTTAAGATTAGAAAATTATGATTATTCGGAGAGTGGTGCATATTTTATCACAATCTGCACAAAAACAGGGAATGTATCTTTGGTGAAGTAAAAGATGGTATTGTTGAACTGTCACCATTTGGCAAAATTGCGCAAGAATTCTGGTTTGAAATACCAGAACGTTTTAATAGAGTACAATTGGACAAATTGGCAGTAATGCCAAATCATATACATGTGATATTAATGGTAGGGGCAATTCACGAATTGCCCCTACCACATAGTATCTTATTACTGCGGAAAGAACGCCGTAAAATGTTAATATCCAAAATAATAGGCTTCTACAAAATGAACACTGCAAAGAAGATTAATCGGTTACGCAATACAGAGGGCGTATCTGTCTACCAACGCAATTATTACGATCGCATTATTAGAAACGATGATGAACTAAACCGTGTTAGAGAATATATTATTATGAATCCATTAAAATGGGAATTTGATAAGGAAAATCCTGTAGGGGAACCTGATGAATTTGAGAAAGAATTCTGGGAAAAATTCAGATAAACCCCACCAGGCAATTCGTGAATTGCCCCTACATGGCTTTATAATCAGGTGAAGCAAAGGAATATTTGAATGTCTCAGGAGATTCATATTCTCCTTTAAGAATACCTACCACATCCTCAACAAAAACTATCTCTTCATTGGTAGGAATAACAAAGAGCTTTATCGGAGAATCATCAGTAGAGATTATGGATTCTTTTTTACCTCTTGACTTTGAGTTTCTCTCCCGATCCAGTTTCAGTCCAAGCCGTTCCATATTAGAGCAAACAGCCTCCCTTAACTCTGGCCCCTTCTCACCTGCTCCGGCTGTAAATACTACTGCATCAACGAATCCAAGTATTGCAATATATGCACCTATATATTTCTTTAACCGATGAACCTCCTTATTAAAAGCAAGTTCTGCGCGCTTATCACCCCCTTCCATCTCCCGTTCAATATCACGACGATCTGTCCATTTCTCTGATATACCCAGCAAACCGCTCTTCCTATTTAGACTATTTATTACCTCGGATACATTCTTGTTTTCTTTATTGCATATATATTCAACCACTGCAGGGTCTATATCACCTGATCTCGTCCCCATTACCAATCCTTCAAGAGGGGTAAATCCCATTGAATGGTCATAGGATTTTCCGTTCTTGATTGCAGTGAGACTCACACCATTACCAATGTGGCAGGTGATAAGATTTGTATCTTCAATCTTTTTCTTGAGTAAGACAGCCGCCCTGTAGGAAACATAGAGATGGGACGTTCCATGAAATCCATATTTGCGAACCATATAATCCTCATACCACTGATAGGGAATAGCATAGATATAGGATTCTTTCGGCATCGTCTGATGAAAGGCTGTATCCATTACAGCGATATGTGGAACATCGGGTAGCAGCTCCATAGCTGCTTCAATCCCCATCACATTAGGGGGGTTATGGAGCGGGGCAAGGTCATAGAGTTCCTTAAAGGTTTCAAGGACCATTTTATCAATGCGAACCGAAGAGGTGAATCTTTCTCCCCCATGAACAACCCGATGTCCAACTGCGTCTATCTCAGAAAGATCCTCAATCACTCCAACCTCTTTATCGGTCAGGACCCCCATCACCAATCCCATCGCTTCCTTATGAGTCGGACATTCCCTTTCTATCTTAACTTCCTCTGTTCCTATCCTTGTATGTTTAATAAAGGAATCACTGATGGTAACTCTCTCCACAATTCCACTTGCCATAGAAGTCTTCTTATCCCAATCGTATAAGAGATATTTAAGTGAGGAACTACCACAGTTTATGGTAAGTATCAACATCAATCCTCCTCATCAAAAAAAAATCTTATCTCGCTTCTGGCCGTTTCCTTAGAATCCGATGCATGGACAGTATTCACAGTCATATCCAATCCATATTTCTCCCGTATTGTTCCCTTCTCCGCCTTTTTTGGGTCGGTTGTACCAATAAGAGAACGCACCCTTTTTATTACATTCTCGCCTTCTAATTCAATTGCAACAATTCTATCCTTTGTTACAAAATTAACAAGTTTTCTAAAGAATGGTTTAGCCTTATGGACCGAATAGAACTTTTCTGCATCCTCCCTTGAGAGATGAATCAATCGCATATTAACGATAACCAGATCGGCATTTTCCACCTCAGTAATGATTTTCCCAATCAATCCCCTCTGTACCCCATCTGGTTTAATCAAAAGTAATGTCCTTTCCATCAGGGATATGGTATCCATTAAATGTTTATTGTCAAGCCCTTTATGAAGCTTCCCACACCCGACCTTTTATTAGCCACAGAGACACAGAGAACACAGAGAAAGAAATTTTTACTTTGTAGGAAGGGATTAGTCACAGAGACACAGAGGGCACAGAGAAGAATTGTTTTTTTTTGTAAAAAACACACACCACCAAAGATTAGCCACGGCAAACTCACGGTTAATTTTTGATAAAAAAAACACACCACCCAGAAAATAGACACAGATTGAACTGATTGTCAAAATCCACCATTCCCACCACCATTTATCAACCGCGGATAAACGCAGAGAAATTAATGTGTTGGTCAGTTGGTGGGTTAGTTCGGTTAGTGGGAAAGCCCTTCTGGGCTCGATTGCAGGGGCACGGAGCTCCGTGCTCCTACAATTGACAATCGTGGGCAGAAGCCCACTCCTACAGATGGTAACAGCAAGGGTTGCCACTACAGGGCGCGAAACAAGTTTCGCTACTCCGTTATCGCGATTGGAAAATCGTTTCCACAAAAGGGCGAACGCAGTTCGCCCCTACAAAAACCGTGAAGAAACCGTGGCTATGAACTGGGATGGGAGGGGTAAAAAAGAAAGGGGCGTATTGCTATACGCCCCTACAAAGAAAATGCCAATTTATCACTTCTAAAGGATTACCTCACCACCACCATCTTTCTGGATAGATTTTTATCACCAGCACTCAGGCGGTAGAAATAGACACCATTGGCAACATTATCAAGATTTACCTTCACCTGATATAATCCAACATCCTGAATCCTATTCACAATGGTCTTTACTTCTCTCCCTGAGATATCGAATATTGAGAGGTCAACCATAGTCCTTCCTGAGATACCATACTGGATAACAAACTCGCCTGATACTGGCCCAGAGAGTCTTGAAAGCGATAATCTTCCCTTTATCTCTTCTTCCCCAATACCAGTAGAAACACCATCAATGAGATAAATATTACCATCCAATCCACCAACTACTATCTCAAGGTATCCATCCTTATCAACATCACCTAAAGCAGGTGAGGAGGTAATTGGGGTTCCGAGATTGAGTCTCCATAAGAGAACGCCTGCACCAGAGAGACAATAGAGGTATCCATCTTTTGAACCAACAACAACATCAATCACTCCATTACTATCTATATCACCGAGTGCAGGAGAGGAAATAACCTCTCCCCCGGTAGAATATGACCAGCAAAAACTCCCGTCTTCTGCATTAAGAGCATATATATACCCATCATTGGAACCAAAGACTACCTCAAGTTTTGAATCCCCATCTATATCACCGAGGGCCGGAGATGATTGAACATCACCGCCGGTTCCATATTTCCACAGAATAGAATCCAGTCCCAGTTGTAAGGCATATAATGTATCATCATTGGAACCTACCACCACCTCGTTTAATGAATCCCCATCAAGGTCTCCAATGGCAGGAGAAGAAAGGACTGGACCATTAGTCAGAAAATTACCTACTACATCGCCATTCTTACCATTGAAGAATTTTACCGAACCAGCCTGGTTCCCAACAACAATATCCGGGATACCGTCAGCATCAAAGACATCTCCAACCGCTGGTGAAGATGTCGAAGGTGCTCCATTCATATAAAGCCAGGCTCCTGCTGAGCCATCTTCACCATTTATCAACCGCATAAACAACCCAACCCCTACGACCTCTAATCTTCTATCGCTGTCAACAGAATTTATAGCAGGAGAACCAGAAACGCCATTTATGAAACTGGTATAGGACCAATTAAAAGAGCCATTCTCCCCATTCAAACACACTATCTCTTTATTGTCAGACGAAACAACAACCTCTAATTTTCCATCCTCATCCAGATCAGCAGTGGCTGGTGAGCCGATTACATTTCCAGTCATACAATATTTCCATATATCTGTCCCATTTGCATCAATTGCATATACCGTATCATTATAGGAACCAACAACAATATCGAGTGTATTATCCCCATCTATATCCGCTATAATCGGAGAAGATACTATGGAATCGCTGGTAGGGAATGTCCAGAGAACAACAGATGAATCCATATCGCCAACTAAATCAATAGCCCCGGAATTATCAGGCAGGCGATGGAAGGACTGCCAGTTACATTTATTATTTGGGAAGGATTGAGCCAAGTTGGTATATCCCCAATCTGCCATAACCACAGGTGTATCCGGATACGGGCAGTGAAAACCCCATTCATTACTCAGAGCAGAGAAATCCTGCACTACGCCGATAACTCCATCACTTTCAGTATCCCTCACTTTTATGAAAACAGTATTCTCTGTATAAGGAGAAAGGAACTCCTCTCCTTCGGTAATGTCAAGGATTATAGGATGAGCTGGGCAGGGATATTGACGCACTTTAGCATGCGCCCAATTCAAGAATGTGCGCTGCCAATGTGGAGAACCATAAGGACCTATTCCAACATTAACATAGACATCTAACCGTTCATTGTGAGATACCTGATAGGCAATCTTTGCGTTAGGTTGATAGTTTCTTCTATCGGTAGTCCAGTAGGCAGTTCCATAACATATGCTGGAACTCTTTACAGCTGCATATGTAATCCAGGCGTATCCAGCATCTCCCCATCCAGTTCCCCAGGAATTAACAAGTCTGAAAGCACCTTTTCCATCCGGGGTATCAAGAGAGTCGTTATAACCAACGAGGCAAATGGCATGTCCGCCCCACATAGTGCCTGTTGCATCTCCTGTATCATAGATATGATTGGGACCAAGGGTATTATAATAGAATGGAGACCATACATAGATTGCTATCACCGCACAATCATTATCGTTTGACATATGGTCCTTTAGAGCCAGAATCCCTGCATCATTGCTAACATTAAGAGAAAACGATTCATCGGATCGAAAGGCTATTGCATCGTTGTATCCTTGTTCTGATGGCCACGTTACTGAGTCGTAATCCGCATAAGAAACGGATGACATCGGTGCAATCCCTAAATCGCAGAGACATTTCATCGCATCAGCAACATTTGATCCACCATCTACTCCACCATTTATCTGGTTATAGATGAATTTTTGATGAAATTGATGATCTGAATCTGTCATATCCCATCCACCGTGATCAACATATTCCTGATAGGCTTTGTAGTAATAACCAGTAGAAAAGGCTGAGCAACTACCCAGATATTGCCAACCAACAGGTGGCATACCGTGTGAGTGATCCACCGAGTCACGAACCTGACGGGTTACTTCAAGGGATACCTCTTTCATCCAGGGAACGGTCCTGGGGTCTATATGCTGATAGCCCATCCTGTATTTCTGTGCATAGAGGGGAGAGACAGATAAGATAAAAAGTCCGAACACCAATACTCTCTTGAACATAAAGCCTCCTTTATTAAAGATTAACCTAAAAATTACAATAAGATAATAGCAAATTCTGGTGGATTGTCAATAGGAGGGATTCCCCACCCCCTTTATTTCACCACAAAGTCACAAAGGTCACGAAGCCCCTCACCATCCCTGATTTTTGCAATTCGTGAGAAAAGAGAGCACACTACCCTTCCCCCTTTATTTCACCACAAAGTCACAAAGGGTACAAAGAAGATAAATGTTTTGTTTTTACCCCACCACCTCCCATTTTTCTCGCAAAGCGAGCAAAGGAATATAAAGTCTGCAAAGAGAATTCTGTTTTGTAGGACGACTCGTTGAGTCGCCCCATTAAATAGTAAACATTTCACGGGGCAAGTCCAAAAGGTAGTGGCAAGGCATGCCTTGCCCTAATGGGTCAGGTAACCTGACTCCTACATTAATTTCTTGTAGGAGCGACTTCGTAAGTCGCGATTATCACTGTTTGGAAACCCTCCTACAAAAGGGCGAACGCAGTTCGCCCTTACTATTTAACTATTCTCCCATTCAACCACTTAACTATTCTTCCTTTGTGTTCTCTGTGGCAAATAGAAGGTGATAAGGATTGGTTTGGAATTTCTACCAGTTATACGGTGGTTAGAACGGATGGGCGAAGTTGAGATATATCTTACCCCTATAATCGTCAGGCATCTTCTCAAATGCCCGTGCATAATCCAGACGGATGACACCTATAGGTGTCAGATAGCCAAGTCCAAAACCACCCCCAATATGAGGATTCATTAATGATATATCCGAGTAATCCATCCAGAGGTTGCCGATATCTGCAAAAAGAATGGCAAATAGCTTCTTATACACAGGAATCCTGAATTCGAGATTCAACAATAATAGATCAAGTCCGCTCTTCTTGCCTCTGACATCAGAAACCCCGATTGAGGCTTCCTCAAAACCACGTATTGTCTTATACCCCCCCATCTCCAACCTGGCATCTGTGCTTATATCTTCAGGTTCTTCTCTTGGTCTTGTAAAAACTATGAGCGACCTTACTGCTGCTACAGTTCTAAAGGGGAGGGAATGATATAGGGCAATATCCAATTTCAAACGATCAAAATGGTTATCACCCCCAAGGATTCCACCTGCATATTCAATCTGTGAGAGGACATATAGTCCCTTTTCAGGGATTATGATATTGTCTCTCCCTTCATAATAGTAACGGATACTAAAACTATTGGTGATATTGGGAACCTCCTGAATAGCAGATCTCCTGAAATCATAAAGGAAAAACAATTGTTTTCTGAAGCCAATATACCTCTGGAGGGCAAGATCAAAAGAGATATCGGATTGCCAGTATTCTTTTTCAGATACCCTTTTCAGAGCAGGAGAAGCAATGAGCGAGAATCCCGAATTGAACAGATACGATTCCCTGTATGTTAATCTGATATCTTCCCAGTGTTCAAACTCAGGGTTTGCCGCAAATGAGAAGTCTATAAATAATCTTTGTAGATTCCCGAAGAGGTTAAGGTCTCCCCAGCGCAACAGAAATATAGCCTTCTCAGGTGACTCATATCCAAAACCAAACTCTATGAATCGTGGTTTTTCTTCTTTCAACTGAAATCTAAGGTCAACCGAATCATCAGATACCTTTTTCTCCTGAATATCTATATCAGAGAATAATCCGGTTCTGTATAATCTACTCTGCGATTCATAGACATGTGAGGGGCGAAAGAGGTCACCTTCTTTTATACGCATCTCCCGCATGACTACTGCAGTTCTAACTCCCTCTAATCCTTTAATCGATATATCCCTCACCCAGACCTTATCCCCTTCGTTTATCTCAATTCTCAATATTACTCCGGAACCAGGATGACTATCCGGAGTAGTTCTATGAACCCTGATAATAGCATTGGCATATCCCTTCTCTGCATACAGTTTTGAGATTGTATATTCCCCCAATTCAATAACAGCTTCATCATAGTAATCTCCTCTATCAATACCTAATATTTCCTTGATCTGTTGAATGGTAAAAAGAGAATTGCCTTCAATGGAAATGCTATCTATCCTGCTCCGTAGTCCCTCAAATATATAGTAGGTCAATCTAATCTCATTTTGTTCTTTTAAGAATTCTCCCTCTGTCCTCTTTATCCTCATATCAAAAAAACCCTTTCTTCTATACAAATTAATGATTCTTTGCACACCTTCCTTCTGAAACCTCTCTATGTATGGATCACCCTCTTTGATAGGAAGGATATCCTTTAATTTTTTACCCTGTATTGAGTTATTACCTTCAAAGGTAATCTTTCCGATTCTTGTTTCTTTGCTCTTCCTTACCTCTCTAAAACAAGATGGTAAGCAAAGAAGGAGTATAAATAGAAAAGGGAACGCTCTTTTTACCATTCTAATTATCTCCTATTTCTACCAAATATCGTTCCTGTAGGGGCGTTCAATTGAACGCCCCTACATTATCAGGTAAAAATCTCCAGAATTCTTTCTCTTTTTCATCGGGTTTTCCATCAGGGTTCTCTTGATCGTATTGCCACCGTAAGGGATTGTTGATAATATATTCCCGGACCAATTTGAACTCTTTATCATTTCTAATAATGTGTTCATAATAATTCCGCTGCCAAACGGACGTCCCATATTTGCCTCGTAATTCATTGATTCGTTTTGTTACAGCAGATTTAAAACCACGAACGATCGCACCAATGGTTTCAGAAGGTGATTGAAGCCCATTGGTAGGGGCGTATTGCAATACGCCCCTACTGCTAACAGCCTGAACATTATTCTCCTTAATCACAATTATTCCGTGAAAATGGTTTGGCATAATTATACATTCATCCAATTCAACATTCTCTCTCATTTTCTGGGTTTTTAGCCATTCTTTTTCTACAGCTTTACCAAATTTATTCACTTTCATAACTCCATTCAGGATATTACCCAAAAATGGCTTCTTTTGGTGGGTACACACTGTTACAAAATATGCGCCTGATTGGGAGTAATCATAATTTTTTAATCTGATTGAACGGCGATGGTATTTTTTATTCATGGATGTTTCGCTCTTGTAGGGGCGTATTGCAATACGCCCCTACTGTTAACACTATTATTCATAAAGATAATCCGGCATCATTCCAGAATTTATTCTCAGGATGAAATGACAACACCAAGGGCAATGGAGTTTAGTTTCGTCTCCATTCTATCCGCCCTTGATAGCATTACAACAGGTTTTTTTGTCCCGAGTATTGCCCCGGCCGCCTGAGCCCCTCCAAGATGGATGAGTGCCTTTGCTATACTATTTCCACAGGTAATATCAGGAGCGAGAATTAAATCAACATTTCCGCAAGTAGGACTCTTAATCCCCTTTATTTTACAGGCTTCATCAGAAACCATAAGGTCGAATGCAAGTGGGCCATCAACAATGCAATCTCCAAGTTGTCCCCTTTCTGCTGCCTTCTGTATAATACTGGCATCTATTGTATTCTCTATCTTTGGATTCACAACCTCTATCGCCGATAATATCCCAACCTTTGGCTTTGCATTGCCCAGGGAATGCATAAATTTTATGCCATTTTTGAGTATAGATACCTTCTCATCAAGATTTGGCGCAATACACATACCACCGTCTGTTATGGCAAGTAGCCTATCCAATTCAGGGATATCAAGAATAACAATATGACTCAATAATTGTGCTACTTTTAAGCCGAATTCCGAATCAAGGACTGGTTTCAGGAACTGAGAGGTAGAGACTGACCCTTTCAGCAGGATATCCCCTTTTCCTTCAGAGCACAATTGAACCGCTTTGATAGCCGCTTTTCCCGGATCGGTTTCAGGGATCACATCATCTGGTTGCACCCCAGGAAAACTCCCGGGTAGTTCCGGATCGCCAACGAATACAGGCTTAATGATTCCAAGTTCTTTTGCTTTATTTGCTGCTAATATCTCGCTCTCTTTATAGGCCCCGGCTACCAGACAGGTCTTTGGCCCTATCTCTTTCGCTTTTTCGATTAATTCTTTCATTGTTTTTATCATTTTAAAAACCTCCTTTATCATATAGCGGCTTCGGAAACCGCTCTTACAATTTAATGAGGGCACGAGGCATCGTGCCCCTACACTCTATAAACTAATTATAGAGTGTATAGATTGGTTGTCAAGTGTGACTTTGATTCCCCTCCTTTTTTCTCGCAAAGCACGCAAAGGGAGCAAAGAGCGCAAAGCCCAACACCACCCCTTTAAATTTTGCAATTCAAGAGAGAACCCCCCCTTGAACCCTTAAGTTATATTCTTTGTGTTTTTATAGAAGGAAAGAGAGAAAAAGGATTTAGTAGGGGCGTTCAATTGAACGCCCCTACTAAGAGGGCAAGATGTATCTTGCCCCTACATCCAGGGCGCGAAACTTGTAGAGGCAATTCATGAATTGCAACTACTTCAGGAAAGTCGCGATTGGAAAATCGTTCCCACAAAAGGGCGAACGCAGTTCGCCCCTACAAAAAAAGGGGGTGGAGGGAAACCGTGAAGAAACCGTGGCATAAATTGGGATGGGGGGTGTAAAAAAATCAGTGTCAAAAACGGGTTTGGGCTCTGGGTGGGACTTTCGACTGATGACTCTCGACTCACGACTCAATATTAAACCGTGCAAGAACCGTGGCTATAAACTGGGAGGGGAGGGGTAAAAAAGAAAGGGGCGTTCGATGAGAACGCCCCCTTCAAAAAAAGATGTCAATTTGTCGTTTCTATAGGATTATCTGACCACCACCATCTTATTGGACAGGTTCTTACCATCGGCACTCAGGTGATAGAAATAGACACCATTGGCAACAGAGTTACCTTCGGAGTCTTTCCCATTCCAGCGAACCGTGTTAAGACCTGCATTCCTCATTCCATTAACCAGATTCTTGATAAGTCTACCGGTATTATCATAGATGGAAAGGGTAGCCATCATCCTCGTTGGTAAGGAAAATCGAATCATCGCATCCCTTATTACCGGGTTCACTGGCAGGAGTTCTACAACCTTCCCTGGCTCCAGTGTATTATCGGTTACACCTGAGGCAACATTGAACCAGCCAAGAACATCCTGGACAAGTGAGTCAACGGCAACTTCATCTATCTCCATTGAATCGGCTGGATTACAGATATAATCAAATGGCCAGAAGTCGTTATAGACTTTATAGTCACTACCACCTGGGCCTTCATATCTGTATGATGGTATCAGGCCAGCAGCATCAAACATATTCATAACAGCACCAGTCTGTAGAGAGTCATAATTACCTACATAGGCATAGTTGAGGTTCCCGGTTATGGGAGCATAAGGCGCAATATAGATCTGACCCGCTGTCTGATATCCAATACCACCGAATAGATCACCGATAACAGGATCAGTCGGATCACCATAGAGTATTGTTCCACTTCCACTAAGTGGACCGTCATCAAACATCCCCTGGATACCGAGGTATTCTCTTACCCAGTGTCCTCCCGGAACACTTTGCTGTCCATAACCCGGGCAGATACCGAGACCGTAGCCCTGATCCTCATCAGAGAGCCAGAAGTGACCGCCGTTATCAAGGAGCAACTTAATCCAAGTAGAATCAGAATGACGGATTCCATCACCACCAAGTCCATAGTTTGCACCCTGACCTAAATCCAGACATCCCCAGTCTCTCCAGACAACGGTCATTTGTGTATCATTACCCGTTGTGTAGAAGCAAAGAACCGATGAATCCGGTGAACCATAGGTGCCATGATCCCAGACATCAATGATATCCAGATAGAGATCCGGAAGAGCAGTAGCATTTGTATAATCATTATCCACATATAGGAAGTGACCTGGGGTTCCTGCCATAATTGTGTAAGTATATGTAGCAGTGGTACATGAAAGTTCAGGGGTGGAAATAGCAACATCCCAGCCAACAACATAGTAGTCCACTGTATCGCCCACACCAACCGCAGGGATATCTATCTCCCAGATTCCTTCTTCAACAGTACCAGATACGGGAACGGTAGATGATAATGTATTCCAGCTTCCAGCATTTATTGCATAGTGGAGGTCCATCCTGATAACAGCACAGGAATCAGGACTGAAATCCTGTCCATATATGTTCACTGTCCGGGCACCCGTAGTATAGGAATATGGAAGTTCCTCTGCCCTTACTACAGGCGCGACATCCTCATAGGCCTTTATATAAGCCCTTATTCCAAATGCTAAAGCCTCATCATCAGCAGTATAGTAATAGCAGAACCAGGCCCCGGAATCCACTGCAAAAGCATCTCCATTATACTGATAGGTGTGTATATCAATCACAGCAGGCATAGGGATCCATGATTCAGCAAGGCAGGCTATTGTATCTTCTGGGTTTATACCACTGTAGCCACAGAAAAAGGTGCTATCCCACACTTCAACAGCAGGAATATTCACAGTATCCCATACCATATTACCAGGAGCAGAAGTCGTTCCATTCCACAGATTAGTCCCAAGGGGGTGGACAAGAGGAGCTGTATGATACTCTTCCACTCCCGGGTAGGTGCTGAAATTTTCTCCGGGATTAGCCAAAGATGCAAAAACACCTACGGGTTGACCCGTTGCACCTGTGGCATCATTATACCCAATCCAGGTGAAAGCAACAAGAGAACATGCTGCCGGGGGGACGAATCGGACAACCATTGAGTCTTCACAGGGACGTGGACAATAGTATGCCCAGCTTTCGGTATCATATTGGATAATATAATTAGCATCACCAATGTCTCGTGAACCGAAACTATGGGGTTGCTGATCTGGTGCCGGGAACTTAACCACACGATACTCACTGGGAGCGTTCCCAACTGCAGGCCTTAATTCAAGCAACACTCCGTTGGCAGCCCACAATCCAACTGCTACAACCAACACTAACAAAACAAACTTACGCATAACACAACCTCCTTTTTGGTTTGTTTACTGCAAGTCTTCTAATTTTTCCTGGAGTTCCCTTTCAAAGTATGAAGAATCAGGATGAAAGTAATCAACTAATGTAGAATCCAAACTCCAGAGTTCCCACATACAATTATACAGATAGCCATAATAGAAGTAACTCTGCGCCAATAGCAATCTCACATTTCTGGTCGTAATAGAAGGGTCTACATAATTCGGTATCAGAAGCGTATCTGCTCTCAATGGATTATCCTCATTATACTCAACCAGCACAGCCTTTGCATAGATCATTGCATACAGCAGTTGTTCCGGGTCACTCTTTCCCTGAATCTCTGCAGTCTGAGCACAACCGGCAAACGCAAGGGCTAAGTTGTGGGATAGTTCACCATCGAAATAGGCATAATCGAGCTGGAATGTATCATCAGGAAAAGGTATATATAGATTGCTACTATTATCTAGCGTAGGAGTTGTCACAATCGTATTATCGGTGATCCTCATCACTTCCAAATCCTGCTCTTCCACATTGGAAGGGGCGCTCGGACCAGGTATAAAGTGAACCTCCGATTCAAGCACTCCGAGAACTGGAATCGTAGAAGATACCACACCCAGACCAAACAGAGCAGAATCATGGGTCACATACCCCCATTCAATATTAGCATCCAGGACCCTAAATATCGGAGACCCACCTTCAAGGGTTGGAACAAAGCCAAAGGAAGAGAGAGCGAAGTCGAATCGGGATTCATCTTCTGAACCTAACTGCATATTGGAATACCCAAGACCTACATAAGCGTCGGCATTTCCGGCATCCAGTTTGACAGCCGAATCGAAACGGGCATAGGCAATGTCGTAGTCTCCATTATTGTAAGACTCCCAACCCTTCTCTATAAACTGCTGAAGGATTCCCTCCGTATCTCCCGGATATGGTCCTAATGGGTCATCAACCTGCTCGGAACAGTTAGCGAGCATTAGTAACAAAAGAACTGAGATTAACAATATCTTTTTCACTGGAACCTCCCTTATCTCACCAGAACCATCTTCTTGGTTAGTTTCTTGCCAGAAGCATTGAGTCGGTAGAAGTATATACCATTACTTAGTGATTCATTGTTTCCTGAACGACCATTCCACTCTACATAGTAATAACCAGGCTCAACCACCCTATCTACCAGGGTCTTTACTCTCTGTCCAAGAGCGTTGAATACATCGAGACGGACAGGGCCTTTTTGAGGGATTGCATAGTTTATACTGAACGAATTGAGTGAATTACTATAGAGTTGTAGTGTTGTGGGAAGATTGGTAACAAGGTCACCATCCATTACCTTATATGTGCCAAGAGCACTGATCTCTGCCTCTAACTTATCTCCCCTTCTTGTGCAGGGAACCTCGAACCAGTTATCACCCTCTTTTCTGTAGATCGAGAGGTTCTCTGATTTCTCATTCGATATATCAATAGTCAACACTGCCTTCTTATTCAATGATATAGAAGGACCCACATAGTAGCCATTTCCTGTATTGCAAACAGTAACATTGTATGTCCTACCAAGTCCATTGGATGGTATATCTACACTGAATTTATTATCAGCACTGGCAATATAGCCACCATTTACACCAATAGTTTTTTTGGCTATTGCATATGATGGTTTATATTGATTACCGCTTATATCCTCAGAGAGGAAGAAAAGGGTATCAACACCATCACCAGGAGGAAGGACTATATCTCCATAGTAAACCCTGTAACCTTCAGGTGAAGAAGCAGTCATAAGAGAGAGTTCCGAGGTATCAGAATCAAAGATTACATAACCACCTTCTACACCGGCATCAAGCAATCTCCTCGTTTCTGTATAGTAGTATATTCGCAGGAAACGGTCTGCAAGCGGACTCTGAAGAACACCCAATAAATTCACATTATCTTTAGTCTGGTCAAGAGAAAGGCCGTAGAATGCATCTGCAGGATGAGAACCATTGGTAGAGATTACCTCTACAATAAGATCGAATGAATCAACATTTAAATCTATCTCATGGATATTCCTTCCAGGTTCACTAAAGGATGCAGCATCAACTTCCAATACATTGAAACTACTTCCTGCATATCTAACGATATGGAGATGAAAGTCGTTCTCATCGTTTCCGCTAAAGACGAGAGGACTGGTATCGGTAATTCGATATGCACCAGCACTGTAGTATGGTTGA
>JAGLZA010000289.1 GCA_023131835.1 Caldifarciminota bacterium | reverse complement strand
CTTCCTCTCCCGCTACTTCCTCTTCCTCTTCTTCCTCTTCCGCTACTTCCTCTTCCGCTACTTCCTCTTCCGCTACTTCCTCTTCCGCTACTTCCTCTTCCATTGCTTCTTCTTCCTCTTCTAACTCGAATATCTCTTCAGCACCTTCCTCTTCCTCTTCTGCTACCTCCTCTTCCTCTGCCCCAAATACATCCGCAAATCCTACTTCTTCTTCAACCTTTTCTTCCTCTTTTCTTTCTTTTTCTTCCTCTTTTCTTTCTTCTTCTTCCTCTTCTTCTTTCATTCCAAAGACAGCCTCAAACTCCAATTTCCCTTCGACTCCTTCCTCCTCCATAACCTCACCCAATTCCTCTTCTACCGCCTCTTCTTTCTCTCCCGGTTCAAATATCTCCTCACCGCCTTCTTCTTTCTCCCCAATCTTCGCTTTTCCAACCTTTTTCAGGTCTTTAATATCAATATCCTCAAAACTGGATTTGGGTTCCCCTTCAAATTCTACCTCTTCCTCTCCCGTTTCTTTACTTTCAAAATAGGACGATAGGCCTTCCTCTTTAAATCCACTTTCTTCTGCTCTTTCTTCCTCTTCGATTCTTCTCAACATTCTTTTTACTTCCCTGTCAAGAGGATCAAGCGCTAATAATTTATCAAATACTTTTTTGGCACTATCTTTATTACCCTGTTCGAGATGTAATTCACCCAATTCTTTCAATGCAATAATACTCTGCCTATCGAGGTCAGAAGCTATCTCCAATTGCTTAATAGCATCTTGAGGTGCTCCTTTTTCTTTATAACATCGGCCAAGAACTAAAAACCCTGTAGCATACTCAGGATGTTTCATCACTCCTCTTTCTGCTATTTCAATCGCCTCATCCAAATGCCCTTCTTTCCTTAGTAAATCTGCGTATTGGGCAAATATTAAAGAGTCACGGTCCTTTACAAATCGGTCTTTTAACCTTTCAAGGTCTTCACTCATCTTTAGTTCTCCCTTTTATATAATTATAAGAAAAACTTTTCCTATGTCAATAGGTAAAAACATTTTCCAAATCTTTCATTCTTTATAATCCTTAAGCAGGGTATTAAACTGTTTCACTTCCACTTGTGCCTCCTTTAATATCCCCTTGGAAAATGAATCTGGATAGCCTTCCTTATATATTATTTTTTTGACTCCTGCATTAATCAACATTTTAGCACAAGTAAAACATGGATGGGTTGTTACATAGAGTGTTGAGTTTTCTATAGAGATCCCCATTTTTGCTGCTTGAATTATTGCATTTTGTTCCGCGTGGATTGCCCGGGAAAGTTCCATACGTTCACCCGATGGAATATTTAATTCATCTCGTAAGCAACCACCCCTTTTATCACAATGTTCAATCCCGGCTGGCGGTCCATTATATCCTGTGGTCAATATCCTTTTATTACGAACAAGGACAGCTCCGACCTGCCTCCGCAGACAGGTAGACCTACTGGCAACCAACTCGGTTATCTTCATAAAATACTCATCCCAGGATGGTCTGCTCATTTTAAGAGATAACATTCACTCTTTATTTACGTGATGGCATTGAGATATCACTATAGACATCTCCTCCAACGAGACGCTCATAGTCCTCTCTTTTAATCTTTACTGTTTCAGTGTGGGTTCCAGAATTAAAAACAATCTCTTCTTCTTTCTTAAAGAATTCATCAACATAGAAGGGAATGTCGTAGAGATTGCCAAAAGGTGGCATAGCTCCTGTATCACACTCAGAAAAAAGATCCTTAAAATCCTCCTCACTGGCTATTTCAACCTTCTTATAGCCAAGGGCCTTTATCTTATCTATTGATACATCATATGGGGCGGGAACTACTGCCATTATAAATTTCCCATCAGCTTTAAGTATCACTACCTTTGCAAATTCATATCCTGTTATGTGTTCAGAAGCAGCAACTTCCTGGGCCGTAAACAATTCGCGGTGCTTCTCTACTTCATACTCCACTCCGTGCTCATCTAACAAATCCTTTAATTTTTGGGATATAGCCATCCTTCCTCCTTTTTTATTATTTATATAATAAAAAAAAATGAAATGTCAATTGTCTTTCTTCACACACGACCCCATTTGTTAACCACAGAGGTCACAGAGAACAAAAGAGCGAAAACCATTCCCCTTTATTTTTTGTGTTTTCAGAGAACACAGAGGAGACCCTGACAACCCCCCCATTTGTTAACCACAGAGGTAGTCGCTTCGCTCCATTGAAGATTGGAAAATGCAAAATGCAAAATACCCCATCACCTCACCCTTTATTTTACAACAAAGGAGACGCTGAGGATACAGAGAACGAAGAAGAGAAATAAAATTGGGGGGTAGGCAATCTTTCTTTAATAGGGCAATCCATTCCTGCGGTTTTCGAGGAAAATAGGATTCCTTCATAACTACTCTATTCAGATTCTTTGAAAGGAGAAATTCTTCCAAGTTTATCGGTTGCATAAAAAAGAAATATCCACCCTGAGATTAGCAATAGGACAAAGAGACCGAATCCAATCCATGTTCGTGTCAATAGAAGAAAATTATAAATCCCATGGGCAATAACTGCTCCAAAGAACCCAAATGCCAGAAGTATTTTCCTTCTATCTCTATTGAAATGAGCTTGTCCAACAAAATATCCCATAATAACACCAAAGAATGTGTGCCCGGGTATTGCAGTCAATGCCCTTATTATTCCTACCTTCACACCACTTGAGAAAACATAAAAGATATTTTCAAAGGTTGCAAATCCAAGTGAAATTACAACACTATAGATTATACCATCATAGGGTTCATTGAAATCAGATTTCCCCCAGGCATAGTATCTCAAAACAATATACTTTGAGAACTCTTCACTAAGACCAACAATGAAGAAAGCAGCAACAAATAAAGCAAGTAGATTAGCAGTTTTCGTAGGTGAAAATACCATAGGCAGAAATATTCTTTCAATAACTACTGCTATAACCGTTGAAAATGCCCCTAATCCAAAACATTTCCAGAGCAATATCCAGGGCTCCTTTTCATACCTGTCCCTGTAATAAAAAAGTATAATAAGAGCAATAGATGGAGCAATAGCAATTATTAACAGGAACATTTTATTTTGCTTTATTCTGGCGAAGGTTTAATCCGAACAAGGTACACACAGGTTTTTCCGGATGCACTTCCATTTCCAATATCATTTTCTTACCCTCTCAATGATTCTCATCATTTCATCGTGTATCTTTCCGTTTGAAGCAATGATATGGTCTTTTCCATGGTCCCATTTACTCTCATAGAAGTTTGTTACTGCACCACCAGATTCCAAGACTAACAATCCACCGGCGGATATATCCCAGGTTTTTAATCCTTTCTCCCAGAAACCATCAAGACGTCCGCAGGCTACATAACAGAGATCAAGTGCAGCAGACCCAAGTCGTCTTATACCCCTTGTTGCCATAAGAAACTCGGCAAACTCAGGGAGATTCGAATCCTCCTTTGATATTCTGATATACGGAAATCCTGTGGCAAGGATAGCATTCGAAAGACTATCCCTTTTGGAAACATGGATGGATTCTCCATTCAACCATGCCCCTTTTCCTCTTATGCATGAGAAAAGTTCTTTATGGATGGGATCATTAACAACCCCTATAAGCAATTTGTGGTTAACTTGATATGCTATTGAAACGCAAAAGAAGGGAATACCATAGACAAAATTATTGGTTCCATCAAGTGGATCCACAATAAAAACTTCGTCTTCTTCACATCCTTTTAAATTGGACTCCTCGGCAATCACAGTAGCGCCCGGGAATCTTTCCTTCAAAGCCATGATAAGCACCCTTTCAGATTTATGATCAGCAGTGGTTACCAATTCACTTCCTGTTTTATCTCTAACCTCAAAATACCTTCTAAAATATCCCATCAATATCCCACCTGCTTTTCTGGATATTGCTTCAATGAAATGAAGTTTCTCCTCTATCAATCTATCTCCCGAACAATCCTATAAACATTCACTCCTCCTCTATAATTTGACACCCATAGAAAATCACCATCCGGGGATATAGTAACGCCAATAGGATGGCCATTCACCTCATTACCTGTCTTTATTGTATATATCTGCATCATTCTATTGACATCTACCACTCCTATCTCATTATCACCATAATTACAAACAAATAGATATTGTTCATCAGGAGAAAGGATACAACTCCTTACCTTCTTTCCAACATTTGCTTTTCCCATATATTGTTCATCCTTAACACTAAATTTCCGAACCACCCCTTCTAAATTATTGGTCTGATAGATATATCTTCCATCTCTGGTCATCACAAGATGCCTGGGGGTTACACCTGCCGGTATATTGGTGAGTTTCTTATGTCCATTTCTCACATCAATCTTTGTAAGATGACCCCCACCCATATTTGCAATATAGGCATAATCTCCATTCGAAGTAAATACAACCCCCCTGGGTTTTCTTATCACCTTGATTTCCTTCACAACAATAAAACTCTTTGCATCAACCACAGAAACCGTGGCAGAGCTCCAATTACTTACATACACCCATTGCTCATCAGGCGAGACCTTAAGTATCTTGGGAACCTTCCCGACCTTGATTCTTCTAATAATGGAATCCAACTCGTAATCATAGACGCAAACCTCATTCTTATCATAGAGGGAAAACCATATATATCTTCCATTCCCGGTGAAATCACACTCAACAGGTTCTCCA
Organism: Caldifarciminota bacterium; assembly: GCA_023131835.1. Lineage (GTDB taxonomy): Bacteria > Hydrothermota > UBA3072 > UBA3072 > UBA3072 > JAGLZA01. The sequence continues at coordinate 12,369 of JAGLZA010000289.1, read as the reverse complement.
GGTACGGATATCCTCCTTATTACTATCATTTTTACAGGATCTATGATGTTTAATCGATGACCATACAAGCAATTCGCAACAACATATTTACCATCAGGTGAAAAATAGACCGATTTTGGACCAACATCAACAGGGACTGTCTTGATTAATTCAAGATGGTGAAAACAAAGAGAGATAAGAGTTAAAAAAAGTATCATCTAAGGGAATCGATATCAAAAAGAATCCCGGGCAGAGAAGGATTAACCTTGTAATTATAGAAGTAAAACCTCCCTTCCCCTCCATCCTGGGTAAAACGAATCTCCAGAGGAAAAAGTTCCTTCTTATCAAAACGAATGGCTAAAGGGCAAAAAAAGGTGTTATCCTTTGAAGATAGATAAGACCACCCACCTCTGATAGAATCCACAAGATAGTAATCCCCTGGTGCAAAAATCAGCCGAGAAAGAGATAAGGGAGCTATTGTTCTTTCCAGCCTATCATCCTTCTTTATATAGATCGAGACAGAATCACCCCTGAATATTACAACCTGCTCATCAGGGCTTTTAACATCAATCCTTGACGCTTCCTTTACAATATATACAAAACCAGTAAACTCAAATGACCCGTTTTCGACCCAGAGTGTTTCCACAAAGGTACATTCTAATGATTGTACCTTGCTAAAACGTTCTTCTACGCGAGAGAGCACAGAAATAGAAATCAGAAAGAATATCATCCTCTTAAATCCTCTCTCTTAATCAAAACCTCCCTTGGCTTAGACCCTTTGAATTTACCTACTACCCCTGCTCTCTCGAGTTGATCAATAATCCGACCAGCTCGTGCATATCCAACCTTCAATTTTCTTTGAATAAGTGATACAGAAGCTGCCTGACGATCGATTACAATCTCCTTTGCCTGTTCAAAGAATTCATCTATCTCTCCGATTTCTCCCACTTCACCCTCTTCGCTTGCTATTAATACCATATCATCAATTTCCGGATAGTAATCAAGGGTTTCCACAAAATTAATAAATCTCTCTTCCTCAATATCCAATTGATCCTTCAATAACCTGCTGAATTCCTCTATTCTTTCTCTTGCACCGGGAAGTGAGCGGTCTGATATCACATCAAGAACACCCTCTTCTTTCACATAAGCACATATCGAATCCGGATCTTCAAAACTGCCTTTTAATAATTCCTTAAGATGCCTTAGACCTATAAGATAAACCATTTCCTTTGTTTCTTCTGTAGTAATACAGGGACCATGAAGCCGCCGTGCTACTCCCTCATCTGGTGGGATAAACAACATATCACCATTACCCAGAAGTTTCTCTGCCCCTTGCGAATCCATAATGGTTTTGGAATCATGCCGGGAAGCAACCTGGAAGGCAACCCGAGCCGGAAAATTAGCCTTTATTAAACCTGTAATAACATCAACAGATGGTCGTTGAGTCGCGAGTATCAGATGTATTCCCACCGCTCTACTCATCTGGGCTAATCGAATAATGGCATGTTCAACCTCTTTACCGCTCCTTAGCATTAGGTCCGCAAGTTCATCAACAATAAGGAATATATAGGGTTTTCGATCTTTCACTTTAGCATTATACCCATGAATATCTCGAACACCCACCCTTGCAAATTCCTCATATCTTCTTTCCATACACTGCAATGCCCTTTGCAGGTATTGAACTGCAACCGATCGTTCTGTTATAACACTCCTCAAAAGATGAGGAATTCCGTTATATAAGGAGAGTTCTATTCGCTTGGGATCTATAAGAATAAATCTGAGTTCGGACGGGTCAGCCTTATAAAGGAGCGAGATTATAGTAGAATTAATAAATACGGATTTCCCAGAACCAGTAGCCCCTGCTATCAGGAGATGGGGCATCGAGGATATCAACGAATAGAGAGGAGTACCAGTTATATCCTTACCAATAGGTATATAGGTTATCTTGGTATTATCCTTGAATGTATTACTACCAATTAAGTCTTTTAAATATACTAACTCCCTATTGTCATTGGGAACCTCTATTCCGACAACTCCTTTCCCTGGAATTGGTGCAATAACCCTTATCTTCTCTGCCTTCAATGCAAGTGCCAAATCATTGGACAGATTGGAAATCTTTGACAACTTTACCCCGGGGTCAGGCTTATATTCGAATCTTGTAATGACAGGTCCTTTGAGGACATTCACGATCGTCCCTGTAATACCAAATTTTCTCAATTTCTCCTCTATAACCATTTTATAATTATTTATCTTCCGTTCAGACATCCATTCCTGCTGGACTGGATCATTTAAGATGTTCAGAAACCTCTCCTGAAATTCACTCTTACTCAGTGCAAAATCTGGTGCTATTTTCCTTCTTACTTTCTTCTTTTCTATCTCATTTTTCCCTCTGATTCCCTTCTGTCTCATAGTTGTAGGCTTTAACAGCCTGGGTTTCTCTTTGACCTTGCGAATCCCTATTCTTTTAGTTATTAGAGGCCTGGGCCCTTTTCTTGAAAATATCTTTTTAAATTCTTGTATCCCTGAATGAATCTTAGAATGGAGGTATATGTATAATATCAAAAGGAAGAGAAAAGATATTAAGGCAATACTTCCACCAGGATTCAGTCTGCCAATCAGAAAGGCCCCGATACTCTTCGCTACTTCACCCTTTTGTCCTTCTTCAAGTTGGGGAAGAATAGATTGAATAAGGAGGGAAATCAGGCATATCCAGACAAAGAAACCACCATAATGGTAGAATATCCGTTTAATCCTGTTAGTAAAGAGGGCAACAGCTCCTATGAGTAATATCAAGGGAAGCAGATAGGAAGAAACTCCGAAGGCACCATAGATACTCCCTGCGAGGTAGTCCCCAACTATACCACCAAAATTCTTTGTAGCCCCCCCTTTAGGCGTGTAGGTAATCAGTGATAGATAAAGGATAATAAAGATGAAGAGTATGATTACACCATTCATTATCCTCCTCTTCTCAACCTTCATATCCCTGACTGTAAGATACAGGGAGCTTAATATAAAGCCCAGAAGAACTGCAATTACAAGGCTATTAAGAAATATCATACTCTAATACTACCTTTAACATCAAGAAAGTCAAGTGACCTAGATCAAGCGAAACTTACATAGATTACTTTTTCTCGTTCCAGAAGGACTCGACCAGGTGGCAGACCCTTCCCACTCTTTACATACTTCCTCTCAGTATAACTTACAGGGATAATTGAAGCGCCTTTGAGTTTACTGAAACGCGCAGCAAAGGTTGCTGCTTCCTCTATATCCTCCATAGGAGGAATCTTATTCTTGTCCTTGAGTCTTAGTATAGTATGAGAACCAGAAGCATTCTTAACATGGAAGAATATATCATAAGGACGGGCATAATGAAAGGTGAGTTCGTGATTGGACCGGGGCCCTTTTCCTACAAGAACCTGATAGCCGTTAACTGTGGTGAACTCTCTGAAGATATGTGGTGGTTTCGTAATTCTTTCTTTCCTTTTTCCTTCCTTCAATTCTGAACCCAATTCTACAATATCTTCTTCTGTTCCAATCCGTTCCTTCTTCCTCTCTAATTCCTGTAATTTTTTCTGCATATTCTTAATCTTTCTCCCCGCTATTTCCTTTCTCCTCTTCGCTTTTTTATATAAACGAAAATATCTCTCTGCGTTCTCCTGCGGAGAAAGATTCGAGACGAGTGAAATCTTCAACTCTTTATCTCCCGGATAAGGGAGAGATACCTCTTCAATCCCCTTTTCTATCTCATTAAGGTGAACAAGCAAGGCTTCCCCTTTTAATCTATAATCATCCGGTGATTCTTTCCTGGAGAGCCGTTCTATCGTGGATTCAAGTCTTTTTATCTCTCTATCCATCCATCTTAATATTTCTTTTTTACTATTTTCCTCATCTGTTTTCCTCTTCTTATAAGAAAAATAATCCATTACCGCCCTGTTCATTGAAGAGTATGACCTGCCTTCAGGCAATGCAAAAGGAGAAAGTAAATCATTAAAAATAGTGGGTTTATACTCTCTTTCTGCAAAACGCTCGATTGTTCCCTTCTCCTTCTTCCTGAGTTTGTTTACAAAGCCTGTAGTAAGCCCAATAATAAACTCTCCGTTGTGGATTGCTTCTACAAGTCTATCCTTTTCTGCGTTCAGAAGATTTACTCCCTTCGATGGATTCGGCTTCTCATATCTCCCCCGCTCTATCCCTTTGATAGAGTGAATTATGTCTTCATCTTTCAATAACAGGCAATCTGAATGCCTTCCAAATAATTCAAAGATAATCCATAATCCTCCACTCAAATGTACCTCCAATAAACGATCAAGTCCATTCTGTTTTAGTTCCAACACCTTCTCCCCTCTATAGAAAGATGAATAAAAACTCTCACCCTTTATCTTTTCAAGAGAAAGATAGGTATGGCTGGGATTAAGATGTGCGGTAAGGGATTTCCTTCCGAAATCTATAGAGATATCATTCTTATTTCGAATTACCTTCCTGATCCTCATTTCCTCCACGGAACCAAACTCTTTGAGGAGAAAATAGAGTATAACACCTGTAAACATCTATTACCTCTTCCTTGCAAGGAAACTTCCCACAATAGAAACCAGATAAAGGAAAAATAAAGGAATGGAGACTATTAATAGGGTAACAATATCTAAAGTTGGGGTGATCACTGCACCAAGAATCAATAGAGCAATAATGGCTGTTCTCCAGTTACTTATCAATAGAGAAGGGGTAATAATACCCAACTTCGTTAAGAGAAAAATTAATACAGGCATCTCAAAAGCAAAACCAACCCCCCCAAGTAACCATATAAGGAAATTAATATATCTATTGATGGACATAAGGGGTTCCATTCCCTCCATCTGAAAACCCAGGAGCATTTTCAATATAAAGGGTGTAAATATATAGTAAGAAACCACCATTCCACCATAGAAGAATATCAACAAGGATAGAAGAAACGGAACTGAATACCTCTTCTCATCCTTTGTAAGTGCAGGAGCCACAAATAGATATGCTTGATGAACGATAAATGGCAGGGAAATCACAAAACCGACCATAAGACTTAATTTTATCCGAATGAATAATGCTTCCTGGGGAGCAAAGAAATAGGTCTTTCCTACGAATCCGATAAGATTCCGAATAATCCTGTCATTTACAAGATAAACAGCACCACTTCCAAGAAAGAAAAAAACAAGTGAATAAATGAGTCTCTTCCGCAGATCCTCAAAATGACTCCAGAAACTCTCTTCCATCCTATCTATGCTGCATCCTTGCCCAGTAAGCTGCTCCTATAGGACCAGCCCTATCACCTAACTCACAGAGTTTTATCTCAGGGTCTTTTGGAAATCGCATAAGAAAAGGAATATTATCCCTTATGGCTTTAAGGATTTGTTCGCCGGATTTTGAAATACCACCAGCAAGCACAACCACATCGGGATCGAGTATCTCTATTATATTCATTATCCCAATCGAGAGATAGAATCCGAATTCATTAACCACTTCCAGAGCTATCGGTTCACCAGAAGATGCTCTTTTGAATATATCTTTTACTGAATCACTTTCTCCACCAAGGGTTTTATAACGACGAATAATATGGTATGCCCCAAGAAAGGACTCAAGACATCCTCTCTTACCACAATTACAGATGGGTCCAGAAGGATTAATTGTAATGTGACCAAATTCCGAAGCAAAGCCATTACTACCGATATATATCTCTCTATCAATGACAAGTCCGCCACCCACACCTGTTCCAAGTGTAAAACCTGCCACTACCTTAAACCCTTTACCTGCACCATAAACAGCCTCACCCAGAATGCAGGCATCGGCATCATTGAGTATATAAACAGGAGAACTAGTTTTCTCTCTCAGCAGTCTCTCAAGGTCTATCTGTTTGATTATTGGAAGGTTTGGAGGATTCATCACCATTCCATCCCCTACAAATCCTGGAAAACCAACGCCAATAATGGTATCCTGTGTAATATTGAACAAAGAGATAACCTTCAGAAGTTCTGGGACAACATTTTCCGCCTTATGGGAAACACAATGAAAATCAGCTATCACCTCTTCATTTACTAATCCTGCTTTTATATTCTGCCCCCCAACATCGATTCCAAGAACAGGTAAATTCTGTTTCATTATATTTGCGAAAAGAGGCCTCTATCTAAATACAGAAAAATCAGAAAAGGTAGTTTAAGCATTAATGACTCAACAAACCAGAACAGATAGATAAAAAAACTTAATCTCCCCTGTCCTTATTATGTGGAATGAGTGCTTTCCTGGAAAGGTCTATCTTACCACCTTCTCTGTCAACCTTTTTCACCTTCACTCTAACATTATCTCCAACAGAAAGTATATCCTCTACTTTTTCCACATGATAATGTGCAAGTTCACTAATATGCAAGAGTCCATCCTTACCACTACCAATACTAACAATAGCCCCAAAGGGTAATATCTTCTTTACCTCGCCCTCATAGACATCACCAGGCTCCACATCTCTAATAATCCCCTTAATTATAGTAGCTGCCATATTAACCGCATCCTTAGTATCAGCTGAGATGATAACTACTCCCTCTTCATCCTCAATCTCTATTTCAGCACCCGTCTTACTGATTATCTCTCTTATCATCTTACCCGAAGGTCCTATAATGGCTCCTATTTTATCCCTGGGGACGCTTATCTTGGTTATCCTCGGAGCATATTCCGATAGAACTTTTCGAGGATAAGGTATGGCTTTTTCCATAAACACAAGTATTTCCAATCTTGCCTCTTTGGCCATTGTTAATGCTTCCCTGACTACATCAATACCCAGATCCTGAATCTTTGTATCCAGTTGTATACCAGTCATTCCCTTCCTGGTCCCGGCTGCCTTGAAATCCATATCGCCCATATGGTCCTCATCACCTATAATATCGGTCATCAATCTGCAATTATCTCCTTCCTTAACAAGACCGATAGATATTCCGGCAACGTGGGACTTTACAGGTATACCAGCATCCATCATAGCAAGGGAACATGCACATACAGTAGCCATTGATGAGGAACCATTGGATTCCAGAATATCTGACACCAATCTGATAGTATATGGAAAAGCATCATCATCCGGGATAACACATTGAAGTGAACGTTCTGCAAGAATTCCATGTCCTATCTCTCTCCTTCCTGGCCCTCTCATCCAGCGTGCCTCTCCAACAGAAAAAGGAGGAAAATTATAATGGACCATAAACCTTTTGTGAGATTCACCAATCAAGCGGTCTAACTTCTGTTCATCCCTTTTGGACCCGAGGGTTACAGCAGAAAGGCTCACTGTTTCACCCCTCTGGAATAACGCCGAACCATGAGGCCTTGGGAGACATCCCACCTCACAGTGGATTGGTCTAATCTCATGAAGACGACGTCCATCTATACGAGATCCCTCTTCAAGTATCTTCTTCCTCATATCCTTCTTCTGGTATTCATCTATAATCTGTTCTACAATAGGATGTTGCTCTTCTGGGTACTCACTTAATGTGTTCTCGATGATACTTCTTCTGTATCTACTCCTTTCCTTCTTTATGGAAATTGTATTTAATTTCCTGATCGCTTCCCCTGTTTTCTTCACAACTTCTTCATATAAAGATGAAGGAAGTATCAGTTCTTCATAAGGACGCTCTAAAGGAGCAACTCTCGACTTTAGATTCTCCTGAAGGAGAATTACCTTTTTAATCTCTCTTGATGCAATCTCAATAGCCGCAAGGATAATATCCTCATCGACCTCATCCATCCTTCCCTCAATCATTGTAATAGAGGATCTTGTTCCCGCAACCATCAAATCCATTTCACTGTTCTTTAATTCGCTAACCGTTGGATTTACTATAAGCTGCCCCTCAACCAGACCTATCATTACTGCCCCAATCGGTCCATTAAAAGGAATTCCGGATATTGTCAACGCACAAGATGCCCCACAAATAGCAAGAGGATGTGTATCATTCTCCTGATCGTGCGATAGAACTAAAGCAACTATATGAGTCTCGTTGAAATACCCGCTCGGCATCAACGGCCTTATTGGTCTGTCAATCAACCTGGATATCAATATCTCCTTCTCCGATGGTCTTCCCTCTCGTTTAAAAAAGCCACCTGGAATCTTGCCTGCAGAATATGTTCGCTCCAGATAATCTACAGTAAGAGGCATAAAATTAATGTCTTCTTTGGGTTTTAAATCCGAGCAAACTGTAACTAAAACTACTGTCTCACCGCATGTAACCCTTACCGCACCATCAGATTGCCTTGCTATTCCTCCTATCTCAAAAGATAGTTCTTTATCTCCAATCTTAACAGAATCACTAAATTCCATAGTTACCTCTTAGACTCTCAGTCCAAGAGTTTTCGTTACCTTCTTAAAGCTATCAGGTTCTTTTCTCCTGAGATATTTAAGTAACCTTTTTCTCTGAGAAACCATAAGCTCCAATCCCTTGCGCGAATGGTAATCCTTTTTTTCTTTCTTTAGATGCTCAGTCAGTTGTTCGATCCTTGCAGTAAGTAGTGCTATTTGAACCTCAGGGGATCCTGTATCCTTATCATTTCTACCAAATTTCTTCATTATCTCTGCGGTTGACTTACCTGAAATTTTCATTTGCAAACCTCCTTTAAGCTCTTTATTATTTCCATTTTATCCTTTTCCATATTTTCCTTTAGCATCTCCTCTGAACAAAACTTTCTATCCTCCCTGATAAATGAATAAACTTCACATTCGATCCTCTCGTCATAGAGGTCACCTGAAAAATCTATAAGATGAACCTCAATTTTTCGTTCTCTACCACCATAGGTTGGTGATTTTCCAATATACAACATTGCTGAAAATTTTGACTCTTTTATCTTTGCAACAGCAGAATATACCCCATCAGCAGGGATGAGTTTATATGCAGAATCTACTTCTATATTAGCTGTGGGGTAACCCAATCCTTCACCCAATTTATCACCCTCTATAACTTTACCACTTATTTGATAAGGGTGAGAAAGAAGTCTATTGACAACCCCGATTTCTCTTTTTTGAATGAGTCCTCTTATTACTGAGCTCTTTACAGGTTTGTTGTCAATAATAACTACAGGATAAACGATTACTTCAAAACTTGAGATTCTGCCCGCTCTTATCAGATATTCCGGTGTCCCTTCTCTTCCTTTTCCAAAATGATGATCACGACCAATAATTACCCCTTGGGGGTTAAATCTGTCCTTGATAATGTTCTTAATGAATTCCTCCGGGAGCATCTCTGAAAGTTCTTTGTCAAAATCAAGAAAGATGATCCTATCCACTCCTATTTCTTTGAGTAGATTGTGCTTTTCGAGATCAGACGTTATGAGGAATGGAGAATTAACACTACCAAGGGCAATAGCCGGATGAGGTGTATATGTCAGGACTGTAACTTCTCCTTTCTTCTTCGCTTCTTTAATCAGTTCCCTGTGACCAAGGTGCACACCATCAAAGTTACCCATAGCAAGATATCCTGAAATGGAGGATAACCTGCGCCAATTATGTATTGTAGAATACTCTGAGTGGCTGAACTGCATATATTTCACCCTTTCCTATACCAACTAAATTTCCATGCGGATCCTTCACCTGATAGAGCCCTTCCGGATAGAAGCCTCTAACCTTTCCTCCATGAGTAAAATCCCAAACCACTTCTTCGCTTAATGTTACTGTAGAAAGGTGTGGCAATGAATCCTTTAATTCAATTACATCGAATTTACCTGCTTCTATCTCCTCTAATGTCCAGGCCTTGTTGATGCCATAGGGCTCAACTCTTGTTCTCTTTAATTTTGATAGATGTGCTCCACATCCAAGACGCTCTCCTATATCCCGTGCAAGCGACCGCATATATGTTCCCCTCCCAGCAACACATTTTATCTCTAAAAATGGAGAAGAATACTGAAGCAACTCAAGTCTTTTAATGTTGACCTCCCTTACAGGTAATTTCTCAACCACCTCACCATTTCTCGCTCTATTATAGAGACGTCTACCTTTTATCTTTACAGCCGAATAAAGAGGAACCTTTTGTTTGCTTTTCCCTTTGAATTCAGAAAGGATTTCCTCTATCTCTTCTTTGCTGGAATCCGGAACAGGGGATTCTTTAATAATTTCTCCATCAGGATCATCGGTATCAGTGAGTACACCCAATCTTACAGTGCAGATATATTCCTTAAAATCCCCTATGAAATCCATTAATTTGGTGGCTTTTCCATATAGAATTATGAGGAGACCTTCTGCAAAAGGATCAAGCGTCCCTGCATGACCTGCCTTCTTGAGATAGAGTATTTTTTTTATCCTGTTTAATAAGGTGGTGGTTCTTACACAGGGGGCCTTATCGACAAGGATTACTCCATCAGAAGGAATATTGTGCCGAAAGTCTGTAGTTTGATGTCTTAAACTCATAGATCTGCTCATCTACCGAGAGGTCAAAATGAAATGTCTTATACCCGAAGCCTGCGCCAAATGTTGGTCCCTGTCTTTTACCCAATCTATCAATGAAGTACCCAAACCTTAAGGAGAAAATCTCATTAAAGGTATATTCCATACCAGCTGCTTTCCATGTATCTTCAAGCATACCGCTAAAATTGGTATAATCAGAAATTCCAACTATTATCTTGATAAGGTCAAGATTTAATCCCATTTTATGGATATCACTTTCAAAGATATCTAGAGATGTACCTATTCTAATAGTTCTCGGTAGCGGGTCTGAATTCCCTCCTTCTATATAGCTAATCTCTGGCCCGATATTTTGAATCGCCAGGCCCAATCGCAAAACATCAAACCATTGCATATTTAAATACTCCATATCAACCAGGTCTGCCCATCTAAAGAAGATAGACCCATCCAATGCCCACGCATGACCTGTGCCACCTTGCATTCCACCGTATTCCCTTCCCAATAACTCCACAACATCTTCAGGGGCAAGGAATGAATAGATGTATTTCATTCCAAGTGAAACCCCAATCTTATCAGAAATGGGCATACAACCCGCTATTTTTACAGCAACATCATAGGTAATCCACTCCCTCTCCATTCCATCAATATTAGCTTGTGTCTCACCTGTTGTAAGATAGGTCACCGCACCGGTTAGATTTATGTCTTTGCCAAAGGGATACAAAAAACTCAAATATTCATAATACATACCTGGATATAGTCCGGGTAACCAGTTAGCATGCTGAAGCCCAAGCATTGCTTTATCTTCAAACGCTAAAGCAGCATTATTATAGAACGTAGAGAATGCATCTCCCTCCGCAGCACCGAAGGCGCCACCCATTGAAGTTGCCCGTGACCCAGGGAATATCATCAAAAAAACCGCCCCTGCTTGAAGGGAACTTGCAACACTCGAAAAAACATAGGTTAACAATATAATAACAAATACTACTCTCTTCATCAATCCTCCTGTCAAAAAAAATTACACACCAATTTCCACTTCCCCCCCTCATTCAAAAGTTAGAGTAACACAGTTAGTAAGAAAGTCAACCCCGTGGTCAACCTTCCTTTTGCCACAATGTTCATATATATGTTATAAAACGAGCAGACCCACTAAAAAGTTCCTGAATTTTTTCTGCCACAGAGACACGGAGAACACAGAGCCCCACGTCACACTTGATTTTTGTAATTAAAGAGAGAGAAAAACATCGAAAGGATATTCATTTCTTTATCTAAACGCTGTTGGCTGTTTGCCGTTGCTGTATGCTGATATTAACACAGATTTCCACTGATTAAGATAGAGTCGTGAGTCAAGAGTCATCAGCCGAAAGTCCCACCCAGAACCCAAACCCTTTTTCTTGACACAGATTCGCACTGATTGAACTTTTTATCTGCCACAGAGACACTGAGGGCACAGAGAGTTTCGCACCCTGGGTAAACAAGCTCGGTGGTTGCACAGTATGACATCTTCGCTCTTCTTAACCTTTATTCATCATGTCATATCTGTCTACCACCGAGCTATGTAGAAACTCCAGCAATCACACCAAATCATACAACTTTGGGACAATGCCAAAAATTCAATGGGGGGCGTTCAATTGAACGCCCCTACCAAATTCTCTTTTACTCTTTTGTCCCCTGAGAACACAAATAGTAAAGATTGAGGGTTCAGGGGGTCGAGGGTTCAAGGGTAATTTAGGATTTAGAGATTAGGATTTTGGGTTTAGAGAGTCAGTTCAATCAGTGCAAATCAGTGTCTAAAAAATAAAGGGCCAGGGGGTCGAGTGTAAGAGTATAAACCATGAAGAATCCGTAGCTAAAATGGGTTGGGATGGGAATGATTTTGCATTTTTCACTTTGCATTTTTCAATTGGAGCGAAGCGACTATCTCTGTGTCTTTTTGCGTTGGTTGCGTTATGCGTTTGGGCGAGGAAACCTCGTCCCTTTTTGGAGTAGTGGCAATTTACATTTAG
>JAGLZA010000288.1 GCA_023131835.1 Caldifarciminota bacterium | reverse complement strand
TCTTAAGGTGGGTAATTATTGGTGCGGAAACAGGCAATCGCAAAGGCAAGATCATTCCAAAACAAGAATGGATTAAAGAACTTATTGATGCAGCCGACCATGAAAATGTTCCTGTTTTCATGAAAGATAATCTCAAACCATATTGGCACGGTGAGTTAAGGCAGGAATTCCCATGAAGCAAGATAATCCAGATTGGTCATACATATTAGCATTCGTAGCCCTATCTATCGCTACATTCGTTTTCGTAGCTATTCTGGAGACGATCCTTTGAGTCTCATAACAACTATTGCCCTCCTGATGCTCATCAGCTTCCTCCTCGGTTGCGTAATGACCGCTATTTTCGGTCCGCTATTCAGCTTCTGAGCCAGAAAATGAACGAAATGAAACACTATAAATTTGCCCCTATTGAATTGAAAGATGCTAATCGTTTCATAGCACAATTTCATAGACATAATAAGCCAGTTGTTCGAGCAAAGTTTCAGATAGGTCTTATGAAAGGCGAGGTGTTAATTGGCGTTGGGGTTGTTGGTCGCCCCATCGCCAGAATGTTATCTGATGGTAAAACCGTTGAAGTGCTGAGAACTTGCATTAAAGAAAGCTATCCAAATGCCTGCTCAATGATGTATGCAAGGCTCAAGCAGATTTCCCAATTACTGGGTTATGAGAAAGTTATCACCTACACCCTCCAAAAGGAAAGCCAGAGTAGCTTGAAAGCATTAGGGGCTTCTATTGTTGCAGAGGTCAAGCCACAGGATTGGGATAGGATAGACAGGCGGAGAACTCCTCAAAAAGTATATAAAGAGCCAAAATATAGGTGGGAATTATGACCGAAGAACTTACGCTTCGCGGCTTCATCGCACGCGTGCAAGCTAAATCCGCAGCGGATGCAGAACTATCCTATGCAGAACGCAAATATGCCGAAGCGGTTGAGCGGGTTGCGAAGAAGAATGCGAGTTATTGACCTTTTCTGCGGTGCCGGTGGCAGTTCGCTCGGCTACAAAATGGCAGGCTTTGATGTTATCCTCGCTGTGGATTGTAATGAAGTTGCACTAAGTTCCTACAAAGCAAATCACCCAGAAGTCGAAACCAGACAAACGGACATTATGCAACTCACCGCAAATGACCTTCCGAAAGCTGATGTTATTCTCGGGTCCACCCCCTGTCAGGAGTTCAGTACCGCTAAACTGAATTGCACTTACGATATGACGCTCACGAATCATTTTCTCAGCATCATCCATGAATACAATCCGAAATACTGGATGCTCGAGAACGTTCCCGGAATCGCAAAGT
>JAGLZA010000287.1 GCA_023131835.1 Caldifarciminota bacterium | reverse complement strand
ACCAATTAGAGTCGCTGGCGACATGAGGGTAATACATTGTGGCGGTAGTGTCATCCCTTAATAAGATACCGCTCAATTGATTTCCACTTCCAGCACCTCCAAATGGCTCTAATCCGACAATTCCGCTTCCATTCTTGATAACGGCCGAGTAAATATTTTCCTGGGGTTGTTCGTTAAACAAGTTCCTGATAGAGAAGGCTTGATGTTCGTTTGCAGCCAGTGTGACAGATTTACTTTCCCCATTATTAAACTCGATTGTCAGCTCTTTTGTGGAGGAAGTTGTATTGACGATACTTATGCCGGTCCACCACATTGGAGTAGAAGCGATATGGGAGATGTAGATATCGTTGGTATTAACATCTGAAACGGCCGGGACTGCCACCCGGTATTTTGCTTCAATGTAGAACTTCGTAAAGCCGACAACGGTATCGGAATCCGATTCAAATACAATATAGCCGATATTACCCGGGTCAGTAAATTCATCACCCACTGTAATCTCTCTTCGGCCATGAGGTGCAAGGGTTACAGCATCTATTTCAGAAACAATCACACCTGCATCACTATATGCCTTGAAAACTCCGTTTAAGGTCTGAGTATCACTGGTATTGATGACGCAGATTTCCGTTTCCCAAATGTCAGTGCTGGCGATGTGGGGGAAGTAGAGAGGCGCCTCAGTCACAGACCCGCTGACCACTAAAGCATAAGGTTGCGGACCATAAGGCACATTATATCCACTCACTCTGACTGTATATGTTCCGGCAGCAGGACTGTTCAGGGTTAGACCGACAACATTATTTACCCTGTCAAAGGAGGTGGAATAATCCGCTCCCCTTACATTGGCTCTTATATATGCGGTATAGCTGGATAGAGCCCATTCTGAACCATTGTGCCAGTAACTTCTTTCTGTGGGATTTCCATCATCATCTATAGCAATAAATTGATCTGCATCATTTTTTTCTATGGCAACATAAAAATCCCCGCTATTTATTACCACCCCTGTTATACCTGTTGTGATCCAGCCTGATGGGACATAGGTCAAGGTCTTTCTGAAAAGTTCCGTTCCCGGAAGTCCGCCTGTCCCGTTGTCATCATAAACAACCACATCCACATTCGTGGTTTTATCATCCGGGTTATAGAAATAGAATGTAGCTGATTCCAAATTGGCCGGATATGATGCAGGGGTAAATTTTATCGCCCTTTTATCAGTTGAAGATACCCAATATAGATTATCACTATCATAGGCCAGTGTGCTGATTGTGGATTTCTGAGAGGCCCCGTCCGGGTAATGCACGGTTGAAGAAGGGTCTGTCACCTGAAGATCCAGGTCATTTACCAAACCTCCCTGAGCCGTGGGTGTCCCAGGATAATCTGTCCAGACCAGATTGATCTTCAATGGAGAGCCGGAGACCGAAACATTTATTGTATATTCACGATACTCATCAGTGTTTAAAGAATTTTGCTCATCGTAATAAAGAATATTAAAGGGAGCTGTCGGATATACACCGTTTCCGAGGTTCAACCTTCCCCATCCCTCGACATTATTCGGAACAGGTGAATCCGGGATCTCCTGGGCAGCTCCGGTTCCGTACTGTCCGGGAGATATGTCCTCCGCGCTGTTTAACAGGGCGGCCTTTATCAGAGCTGCAGAAGGATTGGTAAAACCCTTCTCATTTATTAAGTATTCCCTCATAAGGGCTGCCGCACCCGCTGTCAGGGGAGTTGACATACTTGTTCCACCCATATACATGTAATAATCGTCATAGACTCCCCACCCTGTTCCTGAAGCAACCGATGATCGAGTGGAAAGTATAAAAGTCCCGGGCGCCACTATATCAGGTTTATATCTCCCATCCAGGCATGGCCCCCTTGAGCTGAAAGCAGCCATCCCGTCAGGATCATCCGCATAAAGATCAGAAAAAATTGGGTCTACAGAATATTCGTTAGCATTCGCTCCTCCTCCATATGTGTCAGTAATTTCAGGTCTGTTTCCTTCCGATGCCCCTACAGTCAGAATGTTTTTTGCCGTTGCCGGAGAACCCATGCTGTATAGATCAACAACCCCGTCTCCATCCATATCTATCCCGTCGTTACCTGCTGAAGTCAAGATCAGGAATCCCTTATGATTCCATATATATTCGTCAACATCTTCTGAATTGGAGTCATATTGCCCATCTGCTTCATGCCCCCAACTGTTCGTATGCAGGTCAGCTCCAGCCCCGTCAGCCTGATTGAAAAGAATGTTCAGATCTGACGGCAGACCTGATAATGACTCTGTTGAATTATTTTCAACGGCCTGGAAGACAAGACCGGCCTTGGGCGCCATTCCGGCAAAACAGGTAGAGGGAAAAGAGTTTGATGATGGATCACTCCCGGATTCTGTCCCGTTTCCCAGGACTGAACCCGCTACATGGGTTCCGTGCCCGGAATTAACATCATCAGCGCCGTCTCCTACACGGTCAAAAATCTGGGTTACCCTTGAGCCGCCTGACCCATCTTCAAAATCATCATGCAGGTCGGCTGGAATTGTTGATCCCTGATCAAGACCGGTATCACAAACACCCACTGTCTGGCCGGCCCCATATAGTCCATGGGTATTACGTGGTGTACGGACATTCATTACATCTGTTGATTTATCGTTGTGCAACCTCCACTTGGGCCAGGGCTCAACCCATTTTACTCCCGGGATTGCAGGCAGATTCGCTATCCTGTCAGAAGAGAGCTTTACCTTTAAGGTGCTTTTCCATCCTGTGGTAACTTCATCCATAACAATGCCACCCTGGGCAGTAATCTCCGACTTTATCCTGTCAAGATCTTCGCCGGGAAAGACCGTAATGCGAAGAAGCACACAGGGCATTTCACCCTCTGCTTCTTTTTCCCCTTTAGTAAACATCTTATCAAGAGCGCTCTGGCTTATTCTATTTGAAGGCTGATATATTCCCAGCCAGCGGACGTGTGAAAGGGCTCGAACAGTCTGCTCCTTTTTCGGATCCATCCTTACAATAAATGCGAAATCAGGAATATAATCGAATATATCAGCGCCTGTATCTTCCAGTGCCTCTTTCCAGGAATTCTCTACAGGGCCATCAAATTGAACAATATAGTAACCGGTTTTTTCCTTTTCATAGGTTTGTATCTGTTTTATTCCGGCTTTTTGCACGGGAGACCTTCTCAAGGGATCAAAATGTTCACGCCCCAACCTAATCAAGATGGATTTGTCTTCTTTAGCCTCATCCCGGACCAATCGCCTGTAGTTGGTTTCAGAAGTTATCCTGTCCCCTATATACTTAATGCGTTCGCCATCTTCTGAAAAAGAGGCATTTGCAGAACAGAAAAGAAAAATGAACAGAATGAGAAATAAACGACTGCTTTTTCCTATAATTCCCGTGTGTTTCATAAGTCACCTCCTGGCATACTTTCAATATGAGACCTTTGAAAAACCTCAGTATTGTCATTGCGAGCGAAGCGAAGCAATCTCATAACATGTTGATAATCCACAAGATTGCCGCGTCGCTTTGCTCCTCGCAATGACCAAAAGTGGGCAAAATGGACGTTTTGCAAAGGTCTCAATATATAGACATTGGTTGAAGTATAAGCGATCTTCCCCAGGATCATGTCAACTCCCCGGCATGTCTATGACTACCTTGGTCATTACCGCATGGCTGGCATAACTGGCTGCCCCCGGTTCTTGGGATTTGGATCATGAAATACGTTTCAGAAAGCCTTTTGGATTATAGGTAAGGATATACAGCTTCCGCGAGAAGTCAACTACAAAGTGGGAATTGCGACTCAGAAACTCTTCGACAGCGGCAAGGGGGCCTGCTTCTTGCTGTGATCCCCGTCCTGGATCACGAGAACAGCTTTGCCTCGACACAGGTCAACAACCTCGGAAATGATTTTTTGGTCTGAGCTATTTCCCGTCAGTACCTTCACCCGTTCGTGATCGAGATTTTAAACAGAACGATCAATATGATAAATCAACCATTGGCGAAGAGACATGGCAAACTTTTTTTGGTAGGACTTCCTGCGCGGGGGTTTTGTGCGGACACGATTCCAGTATTTTTTGATAATCTCTTTCAAAGGTTATATTTCGGATTGATGACGGAACCCAAGCATTTTCGCAAACAGATCTTGCTTTGAAGCAGTATTTATGATATATAATATTTTTCTTAAAAGTCAATTGCAGAAAAACATGCTATTCCCCTACAGGAGGGCACACAAATTTGAAACGGTTTCTCTTTTTATTATTATTCTCTTTTATTTTCATTATCTCTTTTTCTCTTGCCTCTTTTGCTGAAGGCAACAGGACTATCACTATCCTCTACACCGGATATACCAATGGGAAAATCGAACCTTGCCATTCGTGAGGCGGTAAAACCACGGGCGGTCTTGCCCGTCGAGGTTACGCTGTAGAAGCTTTGCGAAGCGAGGGACGTCCAATCCTTCTTTTGGACTGCGGCGCTGTTTTCAGTGATCGTCCCAAGTTTCAGAAATACAAGGCCGAAATAAGTTTGAAAGCAATGCAACTCATGGGATACGATGCATTAAATCTCGGGTATCCGGAATTCTGTCTTGGAAAGGATTTTCTTAAGGACACACGTTCCCTTGTTTCTTTCCCTTATATCACCTCAAATCTCCTGTATAAAGGGAGGAGGCTTCCCTGGACTCATGAGTATATCATTAAGGAGATAGGGGGCATAAAAGTAGCCATCCTCGGAATTGCAAACCCTGATGCCCTCGAAAAAATTCCTGACCCTGAACATGTAATAGGCCTGGATGTCATCCCCCCTGAGACTGCGCTCAAGAGGCTGCTGCCGGAAGTGAGGAAAAAAGCCGATCTTGTCATTCTCCTGTCCCGGCTTGGAGTAAAACAGACAATTGCGCTTGCCAAAAACATAAATAGGATTGATGTGACCATTTCGTCCGGGGACAGGGGTATATTTTATGCGGAGGCGCCCGGAAAAACGGTAATCCTCCAGACAGGATCCTTTGGAAGGGCGCTGGGATTGATCAAGATCACATCAGGTGAAAACGGGGCGTTCACGGTCGACAAAAGAAAATACATCCCGCTGGATGATTCCGTTTCCGGAGATAAGAAGATAGAGAAACTCTTTGAAAATGCCTTTAATGCCCATAGGAAGCAGACAGCAGCCCAGGCCAAAAAACAATTTGAGAAAGAGAAAAAAGAACTGATGGAGGGGTTGAATTTGAGTCCTGAGGAATTCATTAAACGCCACCGCAAAAAACAAACCGAAAACAGAGGAGGAAAAACAAAGTGAAATGCAATGGACGAATACTATGGGCGGCCGCATACGCCCTTATTCTGAGCTTATCAGCAGGATGTGCATCTTTGTCTCCCATTAACCCAAAACAGGCGCTCGAGGAAAGGGTCGGAAATTACATGCAGGCCCGAATCAATGAAAAATGGAACAAAGTTTACACCTTTTTTGATCCTTCCTATCGGAAAACCGTGTCCCGGGAGAGCTTTGTTCACACACCAAGGAATATACTTTTCAAGGCATTCAAGGTGGAAGAGATAAATGTATCTCCTTCAGAAAATCAGGCAACTGTAAAAGTAAGAATAGATATCGCACTTCAGGGCGTTACCTTCCCGGATGCCCCTCAGACACAACACTGGATCAAAGAAAGTGGAGAGTGGTTTTTGAAAAAAGCCGGACAGAAAATGAATCCCTTTACCAAGCAGGAATAACAGACTACATATTCGCCCCGCTCAATATCCGATTCTTTCTGTCGCCATACAGGTAAAAGCCCCCGATTGCTCCTCCAGGCTCTTCTGAGCAGAATTTTATAAAGGAGATTTCAGAGGAAGCCTCTCCGAACATGGATCTAACAGCGAATACCTCGTAGGCCCCGGCGCCAAGGTTCAGGCGGGCAACAGACTCCTCCATCAGATTCCCTTCACTGTCGTATGGCTCAATCCTGACCGTTACGGCAAAAGATGAAGGATTGCAGACACCGACCCCCACCCACCAGTAATCACTGGTTGCCGGATAGTGCGGCATGGTAAGCGTGTCCTTAAAACAGGTGTCGTCCAGGAGCGGATAACTCGCATCGTCTTCACCGTTGACTGCGCTGTAGGTAAAGTAACCGACCAGGGGATACCGGCCGGTTATCTCAAGGATCGAATGATACAGGCTCTCCCCTTCTGTCTTTCCGAATTGGTCCTGGATCTCCAGGATCCTCTTTTCACCGGGAGCCAGCAGGATATCGAGATCCCCTCCCACTTCAGCGCCGGCCAGTGCGAGATGGAGTTTAACAGAATTCTCCTCATCATTCGGGTTGATCAGGGTCAATCTGGTGGTCCAGTAGCCCGGCGGCGGCACATGCGGCACGATCTTTTTCGAAGAGCCAACCGGAAGCGCAAACAGGGTTTCAAGGCCGTTGGAATCTTCCATGTATTGAAAACCGCTCAGGACCTGTTCCCCGTTCCCCAGGATCTCAATCCACCC
>JAGLZA010000286.1 GCA_023131835.1 Caldifarciminota bacterium | reverse complement strand
TAGGTGATTCAATTGTTGACGCAGCTCTGAAACAAGCAGGAGAGATATAGCTTCCATCAGTTTCCCTCTTTGGCAAAAGGGAATCGAGAAAAAGCTGATCAAAGACAAAAGGCATCCATCTCTAAGATAAGGAATTAATTTATTTGGCGACAAAAGGGAGGGGGTTGGTTTTTTGGCCTAAAGGTGCGGGACTTGTGCTATTGATTAGGGACTTAGTGGGATGGTGTCGCCGAATAGGTTTAACTGGGATAGGTAAATATTTGAATGTATTTGGCGACAACTTTTCTACTGATCTGGCGACTTTTTACGGATGGTTTCAGAAATTTTTTCGGCAATTATCTATAAGCGTCAAGTTCCTTTATAGCGATAATCCTATCGTGGCGAATTACAAACCAGTTTGTATTGCGAACATATCCACCAAATGAATTTTTTCCGCGATATTGACACCAGACCAACCAACCATCCTCATCATTATGCATGATTTTACCCCATTTTTCAAACTTCAGACTATCAGGGTCTTTAGCTATTTCTTTCAGGTAACGCTTAACGCACGATACTGAGCCATCCCAAGCGCTATTGATTGGTGGTTTTCCGAATTTAGCAATACGTTTCTCATAAACCCTCTTTTCTTTCTGTTTTTGAAGGCGCTGCTGGTTGAGCTTATCTGTATAAAAAACAATTTTTTGTTTATATTTTGGATTGGCTGGATCAAGAGATAATAATTGTTTATAGATATTTAAGTTTTTAGAGGCATTTGATGAGGGTATGCTTTGTGCCTTTATTTCCAACTGGTTAATGCCAATTTTGCGCTTATATTCTGCAACATCTTTATAGTCGAGTTTGGCATATTTATCAAAAAGCTTGAGCTCGTTTAATGCCCGTTGAATATTTTCGTTATAACCGGTTATTAGATTATGATAATGCTGATCGATGTTTTTTAAAAATTCATCTCCTTGTTTTTGAGCTAATTCTACGGTGATTTTTTGTTTTTCTGCCCGTTCTTTTTCCTCTGATCTTTCACTGAAAAAATCAGACACAGAACTAACAGTCACACCAATTACGATAAGTATGATTATTCCGCTTATACACCCGATGTTGCGTTTCTTTTTATCTGTTTTTGGCATATTCTTTCCCCTTTTTTATGGTTGAAAAAATAGCGAGAAACGAGCATTTTTCATCCGATTAAATAAATCACACTGCTTTCTTTTCGATGGCCTCCAGGCGTGTTTTCAGGTCGTTACACTCTTTTTCCAAATGGGTGATTAATTTTTCCTGTGACCGGATCAGCTTATCTTTTAAATTCATACCTGCGTTATATTCAACCATCCGATCTCCCACACCTGGGGCTTCTACCTTATTATATAGAGGCTCTGTTTTATCAATCTGTTTTTCCGTGCCAGGCGGCTCCGGTTCCGGCCCCATATCCATCAACAGCCAATCCAGAGAACAATCTAAAACTTTAGCCAGGGCAATAGTATTGTCACCTTTAGGTCTTGAACCTTTTTCGTAATTTTGGATCGTTCTTAATTTTACACCAGATAGATCTGAAAGTTTTTGTTGCGTGTATTGTAAAGAATTTCGCCTTGACACCAAATTTTTCGCAAAAATAGCGGTTCCGACTTCCAGAGCTAAGTCGGAACTTTTACCGGAACCAGACTTCAAGACCGAAACCATCTATTTCCTTTATTATTCCCTATAGTTACAAGCATTATGAAAAAAATATCGTAAAAAAAAGTCGGAACCACTATTTTTTGCTTGACATGCAAAAAACAGTGGTTTATAGGTAACGTCAATCACTAATTATTTGACACCAAAAAAAATGAACAAAGGAGTTCATAAATGAGTCTTATTGAAAAAGCTTTCCGGAAAGAAGAAGCCCGACTGTTTCTTTCCAATCAACAGGAATCTCAAAAAGCTGGAAATTTTTGTTCTGAAGTTTTTCTAACTCCCGACCAATTAAAAGAAGCTTGTCAAAATAACACGCTATTACGTCTGGATCAGCTTGTCGAACTTCTCGCCAAAGCGCATCGGGATTATCAAGGTTGGCCAGGACATCGTCGAGCAGTTTATCAAGACCTAATCCCAAATGTAAAGGGGTAAGCGGATATTTATCTTGCTTTTCCACCAGTAACCCTGCCGGGTCAAGCTCTTGAAAAAGGCGCTCAGGAAACAGGGTGGTTTTAATGTAGTAACCCCATGTGTCTAAAAGGTGCTCGGTAGTTATATATTTCGTTTTCATTAGAGATATTTAAAAAAATGATCAATAAAACATACGACATGATGCCTGACGAGATCAGGATCGCCATGATACGAGCCGGGGTTTCCCAGGCTGAATTAGCCAGGCGAAATAAAGTAAAGCCCATTATGATTAACAGGATCATTATGGGGCTGTCTGTATCTGATCGCGTTATGCGTTCTATTGCCGAGGCCATCGGGATCGATGTTAAACGGATCTGGCCTTCTATATATTTGCATGGCGGCCCAAGAAAGCCCGGGCGCCCTAAAAGTGATTCTCCGCTAACATCTGGTTTAAGATAATGGCAAAAAAGGGTCAAGAAGTCAATGTCTAAGTCGAAAGTGAAAATTGACGATAAGCAGATGAGTATTTTTGAATACCTGCAAAGCCTTTCTGCACAGTCCCCCCTTAAAACCTCACCTGAAGAGGGTCAATATAAAGTTATCGATCCTCTCCGCGCATCATTACGGGCAGCTATAAAGGATTGCCCGCTTTCCAGGCCCCAGATTGCAGGCGAGATGAGCCACCTGGCCGGCGAATCCATCACAAAAGAGATGATCAATTCCTGGACGCGGGAATCTGACGAAATAAACGGACGCCCCGGGCGCCATGTGCCGGCTGAATATCTACCGGCATTTTGCAAAGCGGTTGGATGCAACGAGCCGCTTGTAATTCTGGGGAAGATAGTTGGGCTATTTGTTTTGCCCGGGCCGGAGGCGCTGAGGGCGGAGATACAAAAAATTAATGAGCAAATTAAAAATGCCCAGGCAAATAAAAGGAAGCGGATGCTGTTTTTGCAGGAGATGGAAAGGAATGTGGATA
>JAGLZA010000285.1 GCA_023131835.1 Caldifarciminota bacterium | reverse complement strand
TGAAAGTAGATTAATTTTTATTCCTATTTAAAAATATAAATCCAAAATTCATTGTGAATGGGGTATTAAGAGGCGTGTATATTTACGACCGAATCGGCATATAGTTTTACGATGTGTCTGAATTTTTCCCATCCCATTACACAAAATTCTTGACATTAATCTTTAATGGTATAGGATATGTATGGAGTTATCCAGAAAACTGACGTTAGTTTACGATGCTTGAGTATGGTAGATTTGCTATTCCAATTGGTATAGATAAACTATGTTAGAGGAGGAAAAGAGATGATTCTTCAGGTAATTGGCATTATTATTGGATTATTTGTCCTTGAATTAGCAATTGTGGCCTTTGTCCCCGGCTTTTCGGTTCCAAAGCAACGCCTGGAAAAATTCAAACAACAGACAAAGGGGATAGACGCAAAACCACCCCAGTCAAGAAAAGATGTGAGTTTCAAAGTCAAAGGAATATCAATAAGCGCATGGTTATATCTACCTCGGGATTTGTCTGCTCCGGTTCCTTGTATCATTATGGGGAATGGTTTTGGGGGTACCAAGGATATGGTCATGGAACCTTATGCTATTCGTTATCAGGAAGCCGGCTTTGCAGTGCTGGCTTTCGATTACCGGCATTTTGGTGAAAGCGAAGGTGAACCCAGGCAGCTGGCATGGATTCCGTACCAACTGGAAGATTATGCAGTAGCGATTGAGTATGCTCGTGGTCGAGGGGAAATTGATCCTGCAAGAATTGCTCTGTGGGGAACCTCTGCAAGCGGTGGATATGGTATTGTAATCGCTGCAAAAGATAAAAATATTGCCTGTGTAGTTGCACAATGTCCAGGGCTGGATAATCATGCCTCAAGCGAGATGTTTTTGAAAAAAATAGGCATCAGACACATTATCCGTATGATAATGCACGGACAACGTGATATGATTAGACCCCACTTCGGTCTTTCGCCCCATAAAATACCTATCGTTGGGAAACCTGGAACTATTGCTTTTCTTCCTATTTCAGAGGCTTATGATGGCTACAGAAAACTTGCATCGGAGACTTTTATTAACGAAGTCTGTGCTCGTACCATTCTGCGAGCACACAAATTCAGACCAGACAGACATGTCCGAAACGTACACTGCCCAATCCTGATTCAGATATGTGACAATGATAGCTTAGCTTCAATAAGCGCCAAAACCGAAAAAGAATTGAGGAAATATGCAGAAGTTAAAAACTATCCAATTGGCCACTTTGATATCTATGTTGGAGAAAATTTCGGAAAAAGCGTAAGCGATCAGCTTGATTTCTTTAATAAACACCTCACATAGGGCAAGCGGGGCAAGCTTGACTTTTGACATTACGAGTCGTGAGTCATGCGTCATCAGTCGTGAGTCGGTTAGGGTTCGTAGGGTTCGTGGAATTCATGGAGTTCATGGGGTTCGTGGGGTT
>JAGLZA010000284.1 GCA_023131835.1 Caldifarciminota bacterium | reverse complement strand
GTTCGTGGAGTTCGTGGGGTTGAAAGCCCAAACCCCTCACCAGAGATTGCTTCGCATAAGAAGAGCGAGGAGAGAAACTCGCAATGACAACTCCTATACGCTCGGTGTTTGACAGATAAGACATGATGAAAAAAGTTAAGAGGAGCGAAGATGTCATACTGTCAAACAACCGAGCTTGTTGGTTACGTTGGGTTCATTAAGTTCATGGGGTTCGTGGAGTTCGTGGGGTTGAAAAGAAGTCCAAAGTCAGGAGTCGAGAGACAAGACAGAAGGACAAGGTATACCTTGTCCCTACATCCTTGGCAACCGCAAGGGTTGCCACTACAAAACAAAATCCTCTTTGCCTGTGGGTGCCGAGCACGGCAGACAGGCGGGCTTTACATTCCTTAATATTAACACTTGACAAACCATACATATTTGTATATTATATTGTATACATATATGTATAAAAGGGAGGTTTGTATGAAGAGTACAACAGTAAGGGTAAGTAAGGAAGAAAAGAAGATTATTCGAGAGATCTCAGAAAAGTTGAGTGTTAGTATGACTGAGGTTATCAACCGGGCTATAGAGAGATATAGGAGAGAGGTTTTTCTTGCGGAAGCAAACAAGGCTTACGCTCAGTTGAAAGAAAACTCAGATGAGTGGAAAGAAGAGATTAAGGAAAGAGAACTCTGGGATAATACACTCCCTGACGGATTGGAGAAAAAACAGTGAAAGCACCTTCAAGAGGAGAAATTTGGGTTGTTAATCTTAATCCCACAAAAGGACATGAGCAAGCAGGGAAAAGACCTGCTTTTGTTATCTCGGTAGATGCTTTTAACCGTGGTCCAGCGGAACTTGTGGTTGTTTTACCTATCACAAGTAAATATAAAGGGATACCCTTCCACGTCGAAGTAGAACCTCCAGGGGGAAATCTAGATAAGAATAGTTATATAAAATGCGAAGATATTCGCTCTATCTCTAAGTTGAGATTGGAAAAATTTGTCGGAGAAACCTCAAAGGAAACTATAAGGGAAGTAGAAGACAGACTTCGAATCTTACTCAATCTCTGACACATTCCACTCCCTTTGGAGAGCGAGGATTCAAGAACTGACAAGAATCCACAGGGAATAAGTGCCCGGTGCCAATTTATATAAGGGTGCATAACAGGGTTAGACCCTGAAATAATTTTTCTCAATTATCTTTTCAATACCTGTTTACATGCTTTAAAGTAAAGATAATTTTCCAAGAATAGGGGAGAGGTAAAACTTTCTTTAATTATTGACAAATGAGGGATTTAAGTTATACTTTTAAAAAGGAGGATGTTATGAGGAAACTTATTCATATTTTCGACTCTCGACATTCGACTGCTGACTCACGACTTGTAATGTCACAGATTAAAGCACCGGCCCCTTTATTTTCCGGAGGGTTTTTTATATGTTAATATTCTTGATAATTGCTCTAAGTCCTATAAGAATTTCTAATCCTATTGGATTCCGAGTCATGACATATAATGCATTAAATTTCTCCTATAACGATGGCGACAGAGCCGGATATTTCCAGACGGTCTTTGATTCCGTAAATGCAGATGTAATACTAATGCAAGAAATGATAAATGAAGCAGGGTGTGATACACTTCTGAATAGATTGAATTCTGATGGACAGGAATATGCAAGAGCTGATTTTATAAATGGAGATGACACAGATAACATACTTTTTTACCGCATTCCCAAATGCTCGTTAATGTCTCAAAAGAATCTCCAGACAGATTTGAGAGATATATCTGAATATGTCTTACTTATCGGTTACGACACAATGCGTTTTTATAGTTGTCATTTAAAATCCTCCCAGGGGTCATCTAATGAGCAACGGCGTCTGGAAGAGGCTACAATTTTAAGAAATTACCTTAACGATTCAATACCTGTAGATGCAGAATTTATAATCGCTGGAGACATGAACTTTTACTATGACGAACAAGCATATTATAAACTTACCGGAGATGAAGTAAACAATAACGGACGGGCAGAAGACCCCTTAAATCAACCGGGAAACTGGCATGATAATCCTATTTATGCCTCTATTCATACACAATCCACCAGAGCCATCCAATTTGGAGGCGGAGCATCCGGAGGATTGGATGATCGGTTCGATTTCATCTTTACCAACCACGGCATAAATGATGATATGAGAGTAGAGTATATTCTGTGGAGTTATATATCCTATGGAAACGACGGGAATCATCTTAATGAATCAATTAATGATGGAACAAATGACTCTGTATCTACTTATATGGCAAATGCTTTATTTTATGCTTCGGACCACTTACCTGTTTATGCTGATTTTGTTAGCTCAGGTTCTATGGGAGTTAACGAAGAAGATTATACCATGGAGCCTTCTATATCCGTAAATTTGATAAATTCAGAAAGAATTGAAATTAAATATACCCTGAATAGTAGTAGTAAGGTACTCATAGATGTTTACAACCTTTTAGGTCAACAAGTCAAGAGTTTTTATAAACATGAGGAAAAAGGTAAGCATACGGTGATATGGGAAGAATGTGGAAAAGAGCTCTCAAGTGGCATATATCTATTAAAGTTTAGAGCAGGAAAATATGAGGTAAATAGGAAATTTATCCTGATAAAGTAATTTTTCAAGAATAGAGGGACGGGGGGTGCCCCTACAGAGCGCGAGACATGTAGGGGCAATTCATGAATTGCCTCTACTTTAATGAATCAAGCCCTTACAAAAGGGCAGGTGCAAGACCTGCCCCTACAATTAACCGACTAACTGACCAACACATTGATTTCTTCTTTGTGTCCTTCAGGTATATAATGGTACAATAAGCCTACAAGGCACATAGAGACTACTTAAAGCTCAAATAAGCCTGAATTAGCGGATGAGCTCAACATATCTTATGTAAAGTGGGGGGTGGTGAGATGGAGTGGCTTGCATTTTAAAATATTGACCTAAATATGAATATACTTTGAATTTAAATGGATATATTTATTCAATGCTTATTATATAATTGTGTTTTATAGCGTGGGTTGATGTTTCAAAAGATGCAAGTTTACATAATATATCTTATCAGACATTGAATATCATACCTGCAGGTATGATTTTAACCGTGCATTTTGCACGAGTAAGAATGAATTAAATGATTTCAGCGAGAGGCTTGAGTTTAAACCACTCTGCTGCTGTCAGGACGTTCTTTTTTGATTCTTTTACTGTTTCGTAGAAGGGTTTTAGGCGTTCACGGAATCTCCTCTCCCGGAGACAATGATGGTCATATATCATAATCTCAAAGTTGCACTCCCTGACTATCCTCGAAGCGTTCTCGATAGAACGATTCAGGTTGACCCTGTTCAGCATATAACCAAAAAGATATGTTGCAGGACCATCAAGGATAATAACATCTGGGTCTTCGCTAATTATCCATTGGGCATAATCCTCTATAGTGGGCCCCTGAAGGTCAGAGGAAAAAAGGAATTTATTATTATTATGACTGATCACTACCGGCTCAACCCACCCGGTCTTTGCATATTCGATACCATGAAAGAAGGGTTTTTGAAAGACTATCCTGGTTTCTCCAACATTAACTACACCTTCCTTGATAAAGTTTATGGAGGTTTCCTTTGCCGAAAACTCAGTTAACCACTTTCTGGTCTTCCATATCTTACTGGTTTCCAGCATCTTATGCTTCCATTTTCCAATTAATTCACTATGTCTTTTCTTGTAATCCCCAAAGTCTTTTTTCTGTAGAATCGTGAGTTCTGTGAATGGATCCTTGAAGTCGGTTTCTTCTGGTTCTCTCTCTAAGTCTTTCATTTTGAGGTCTTTATCAAGGATTGAGAGTAATTCTTCGTAGAGCAGGCGTACTCTCTCCCATTGTGAGAAGTTAATCCATTTATTTGGGTCCTTTATATATAGTTGTTTGTCTATATAGGTCTCCGGAAGCTCTGATGGGACCCTGTGGTGGTCGTAATGATAGTGTGTTATTATTATGATATCTGCTTTCTTTGAGTATTCCCTGACTCTATCCAGGGCTTTTATCAGGAATGCTTCCTTTTCGTTTTCCTTTAAAGGGTATGATGGCTGCATAATTGCAGCTGCTGGATCAATAAGTATATTAATATCAGGCGTTTGGACATAAGTGCACATAGATTTAGCGCCCATAGAATCGAACCAGACAGGTAGGATTTTCATCTCCCCTATCTCAATTGGTTTATTTATATCTGTTTTTAAATAATCTTCAGGCAGCATTTTGCTCTTTTGTATCGTATTCAAGCGATTTACTTTGTCAAGGGATATTTGCCACCACCCACCCCCCATTTTTTTCTCGCAAAGCACGCAAAGGAGGCAAAGGGCGCAAAGCCCTTCACCACCCCTGATTTTTATAATTGAAGAGAGAGAACCCATCATCAGCTCCGGTTTTTCTCGTGAAGCCCCCCAATCCCCTTTATTTTTCGTAGGGTTTATAGGGTTCATGGGGTTCGTGGGGTGATATGTGATAAGGGTTCAAGGGTAAGAATAAAAACAGTGAAGAAACCGTGGCTAAAAATGGGGTGGTGATGGCTCTTTCGTTTATCTGTGTTCATCTGCGTTTATCAGCGGTTAAATTCTTGAATGTGGAGATGGGTTCTTTAAATCAATACAATCAGTGAAAATCAGTGTCAAAAAATGGGGGGGTGGTCTTATTTTGTATTGACAAAACCATTCACTTTTCTATCATTAGAGCATGATTCTTCTTCTTCTTAAGACAAGGATAAAGAGGGCTATTACTTCTATCGTCTCCATGAGGAGATTCAATCTCGCCTCTTATTCCTTTATTTTGTGGCTATTTCTCATGGGAGGTTTTTTCTTTTTTTTCCGTGTATTCAACTTCCTCTCCCCTATTGAGATGATTGGAAACATCATTGCCAATAGACTCATTTCTTATTCCTTTTTCGTATTCTTATTACTCCTCCTGATGAGTAATGGAATAACTGCTCTTTCGACCCTTTATCAATCGGATGAGGTTGATTTCCTCCATTCTATGCCTCTATATCCTTCTGATATATTTACACTAAAATTGATAGAGACTGTCTTCTATTCATCCTGGGCTACTCTAATAGGTGCGCTGCCGTTGGTTGTTGCTTATCTTATCTCTTTCAAGACTCCCTACATATTAATACCCTTGATTATTATTCCTCTTTTTGCATTTATCTCAATTCCTTCTGGTTTTGGAGTTGCCCTTATCATTTGCCTGAAGAGATTGAATCCACGATTTAGCATAAAACAATTGACAATCATTCTCGGATGCATATCAGGGTTACTTATCTACATATATATCCGGACAACCCCATACACTTTTAATATTCCGCAAACCCTTGACCTTGAAGCAATAAATCGATTTATGGAAGGGCTACGGGTATCTAATCCTTACTTTCCCAATGAATGGTTCCATAAGAGTGCTTCTGCTCTTTCTTCTAAAGACATTGGGTTATTTATTGAGAGCACAGTCTTGCTCCTTTCCGGAAGTATAATCTCACTCTCCCTTGCATTCCTGTTGGCAAATCTTTACTATCGAACAGGCTGGTTGTCATCTTCTTTGCTTACTGAAAAATCAGCTATACCAAAAAGACCGGTACTCAAGAATATGCCAGGTCCACTCAACTTTTTACAGAAGGATATGAAGATTTTTGTGAGGTCTCCCCTACAGTGGTCCCAGCTTCTCATAATCGGAGTTCTCCTCGTCTTTTATAGCATATCCATTAGAAGGACTCCTCTCTATGTTCGGGATCCGTTCTGGTTATCAGCACTTGCTCTAATAAACACTGGATTCATCGGGTATATAACTGCAACACTCTCCCTTCGTTTTGTTTTCCCCTTGATAAGTCTTGAGTCAAGAACCTGGTGGATTCTCCGCTCCTCCCCTATAAAGGCAAGAACAATCTTTTATTCGAAAGGTGGCTTTCACTTTTTTATTACTCTGATTATCGCAGAGACCGTGGTAATATTTTCCAATATAATACTTGTTGAATACTCATTGATCGTTGTCTTGTCTACCATAATTACAGCAATCTTTTCACTCGTGGCTGTGGTTTTTGCACTCTCAATGGGCACTATATTTGCAGATTTCACCGAAACAAACCCTGCAAAGATAGCATCCGGGGCAGGCGGACTCATAACAGCAGTAATAAATCTTGCCTATATAGCCCTTTCTCTCTTTATATACTTTATTCCGATATCATCCTATATCAGGGCACAACTCCAAGGAGACTCGATTGATATACGGATTCCACTACTTACATCGTCTGTTACCTTTATACTGTTAACCCTTATTATGCTGTTTATTCCACACAGGATAGCCATCAAAAGGATCAAAGAGATTGAATAAGGTATACGAGATATACAAAAGACTTCTTTCATCCTTAGGGCATCAGGCGTGGTGGCCTGCAGAAACCCCCTTTGAAGTAATAATTGGTGCCATACTAACCCAGAACACCAACTGGAGAAATGTAGAAAAGGCAATACTGAACCTGAAAGATTCCAATTTGATATCTCCCGATTCCATTGCAAATTGCTCACTTGCTACTTTAGGTAAACATATTAAACCTGCTGGTTATTATAATGTTAAGGCAAAGTATTTAAAGGAATTCTCGGGGAGATTTCTACAAGATTATGGTGGTAGTATTAAAGTATTAAGAGATCTTGATTGTATGGAGATTCGTGAGTGGCTTCTATCATTAAAGGGGGTTGGAGAAGAGACTGCGGATTCTATCCTCTTGTATGCACTGAATAAACCCGTATTTGTAGTTGATGCATATACCAGACGTATATTCTTGCGCCATTCTCTTATTGATGAGGCTGCAAGTTATGGGAATGTGCAAGAGATTGTTGAAAAAGATTTCCCCCAGGATTCTAAAATCCTGGGGGAGTTTCATGCTCTATTGGTCGAGGTGGGCAAGCATTTCTGTAAGAGGAAAAACCCCTTATGTGAAAAATGCCCTATTTCTGATTCAATCTTCTATTCTTAATCCAGTTTCTCCTATACCCAACCTCTAAGTTTCATTACATCCACAACCCTTTTCACTGCTACGAGATATGCAGCAAGTCTGGTATGAACGCCCTTTTCCTCTCGCATAGTATGGACATCATGGAACGCTGCCGTCATATGGGCATCCAGTTCCTTATGGACGCGATCTAAAGGCCAGTAATAACCAGTTTCGTTCTGAACCCATTCAAAGTAAGAAACTGTTACTCCGCCTGCGTTTGCAAGGAAGTCTGGTATGACATAACGATTGTTATTATGAAGGATTATATCTGCTTCAGGTGTTGTGGGTCCATTAGCAAGCTCAACAATGACATCAGCCTTAACCTTATTTGCATTATCTTCTCTTAAGACATTCTCAAGTGCAGCAGGAACAAGAATATCCACATCAAGTTCCAATAATTCATCATTGGTTATCTTGTCGCCTTCTATATTGCTTACTTTGCCTGTATCAAGTTTTATTTTTTTACATTCTTTGAAGTTAAGTCCATTCTTGTTGTAGCTTCCACCACGAGAATCGGATATAGCGACTACCCTGGAGCCAAACAATTCCTCAACGAGTCCATGCGCAAACTGCCCTGCATTTCCATAGCCCTGTACCGCTACAGTAGCATTGGAGAGATCTATTCCTATAATCTTTGCTGCTTCCCTGAGTGTATACATACCACCCCTTGCAGTAGCATCTCCCCTTCCAAGAGACCCACCAATGGGGATTGGCTTCCCGGTAATAACACCAGGAGTGTTATATCCGCATATCTTTGAATACTCATCCATCATCCACGCCATTATCTGAGGTGTGGTGTAGACATCAGGTGCGGGAATATCCTTTTCCGGACCTATGAATCTTCCAATGGAGCGGATATAACCACGGGCAAGTCTTTCCTTCTCTCCATCAGAAAGTTCTTTGGGGTTACAAATGATACCACCTTTGCTTCCACCATAAGGGATATCCACAACTGAGCACTTCCATGTCATCCAGGCTGAAAGTGCCCGTACAGTATCAATAGTCTCATCTGGATGCCATCTGATTCCACCCTTTGTGGGCCCACGTGCATCATTATACTGAACTCTGAACCCCTGAAAGACCTTAGTGGTCCCGTCGTCCATCTTAACAGGGATGGTGACATGGAGTTCTCTCATAGGTAATCGTAACATCTCATGGGTTCCTTTATCCAATCCAAGATGCTTTGCTGCTTCATCTAACTGTGTCTGCGCAATTTTAAAAGGATTCAACTCTGCCATTTTACCTCCTTTTTGCATTTTCCAAATTCAAACGATTTTCTACCATACTCTATATAAATTTATTGCTGATTTGTCAAGTGGTCCCTTACTTCATTATATAATCCATTATGAATGTATATGATCTGGTGAAATCCTCGATGAGTTGTGATTTGGTTGCACTGCCGTGCCCTGCTTTTACCTGTTCATAGTAAAAGACATCTTTCCCCAGTTGATTCAGTAAACAGGAGAATCTTCTTGGGTCAGAAGCAACAACACGGGGATCATGGGAACCAGTAGTAATGAGCATTGGCTTTTTTATGTTTTGAGAATAGAAGATAGGTGATAGTTTATGGGTTAAATCACTGCCAAGTGGTCCATATTCTATCTCCCAGCCCTTCTGAAATGTTATATCACCATGAGTATTGGTATAATCCACATCGGCTACTCCGACCTCTGAAACAGCACAAGAGAATTTTTCCGGGCATTTAACCGAAAGATAGTTAACAGTATATCCTCCGTAGGAACCACCACTTATTGCTATTCTATCAGGTTTAGACCAATTCTCATTAATCAGATAATCTATAGCGGATATTGCATCCTCAAGGGCTTGAAATCGCCCTTCAGCGTTATCTGCACGCTCCCATTCGGGTCCATATCCTTCTGAACCCCTGACATTGGGGAACATTATGATTAATCCCTTTGAGAGTGCAAATGCAATATTCCTCTGGAACCAGGGACGGCTCTGAGATGGTGGTCCTCCGTGGTAGATAACAATAGCAGGATTCTTTCCATTCTTTTTTGCTTTTTTAGGAAGATAGAGCAGGGAAGGTATCATTGTTCCATCGGTTGAGGGATAATGGATTATCTTGACATCTATATCAGAGAAGTCGAAGCCAAAGGTAGCTACCTCCGCAATCTTTATCTTATCCTTCTCCCCCACCTTAAACAGGTAAGGTGTCGGAGGTGTGGTTGGAGATGAAAAACCAATTACGGCATTGCCGAGATCATTGGCTGAAAGTCCTCCTATTACCCCGACATCCAATTCAGGAACTTTCAATTCTTTCCCTTTTAGATCAAATGCTATTAGTGTTGAATACCCTTCCTTATTCAATGAGGCAATTACAACTCCCTTATCTTTAGCAAATTCATATTCATCAATCTCCATTTTGGGAGCATAGAGAGGTTTCATCTTCCCATCAGGTTCAATCAAAGCAAATACAGGGAATCCTTCTCTTTTTGAGAGTTGTGCTGTGAGGGTGATTATATCTCCTTCCGTGGTAAATATCCCTCCGAGATATAGTCCCCTCTCAGTTATATTAGTCATTTTGTGAGATTTTTCATCGATGATAAACAGCTGACTCTCAGAGAAACTAAACCAGCGCGTACACAATATCTTCCCATTATGATAATCAAGGGGACCAAAGTATTGATCTTCAGTATATAATGTATCGATGGAACCATCTTTTTGCGAATATTTAGCAAGGTATCTGTTCTTAAGGTCGTTTATCAGGAAGAAGAACTCATTTTTGTTCTTGAACACAGGTGACCTGAACTTAATTTTATCATCTACGATGAGTGGTTTGAAGGTTCCATCCCTGTCAAAACGGTATATATCATGGAGTTCATTCCCATGTTGCATTACCAAAGCAAGCAGATAATCTCCGGATGGATGAACGAGATATCGGTCTATTGTAAATCCTTCCTCACTCCAGTTGTTTGGGGACAGCTGGTGTGGGAAACCCATAGGTGTATCGGTATAAAAGAGGGCAGCGGTCTCTCCGGTGATACGCATTTGATAATAGATACGTCCTGTATTGTCTATCTGAACTGAACCTATATAATCTATTGAGAGGAGGGCTCCGAGGTCTCTTTTGGTTGGTTCCCAGAACCTTGATGATTGGAGTTTATTCATTGTTTTCTTATTCTCTTTGTTTATATATTCTGTGATCCGGGCTGTGTCAGTTGTAATCCATTGATCTACCTCATTGAGTAATTTTACTACCTTCTTTTCACCGGAAGTGCTTGCTGAGAGATGTAGTGAAAGAAAAATTATTCCGATATAAAGGCAACTTTTTCTATAAAACATCCTTCCTCCTTTTATTTTTTACCATATAACGAACAAAAACTAAGCCTATAATATTCTGTTCTTTTGAGATGTCAAGTGGTATTTTGCACCTCTCCACCCGCCATTTTTCTCGCAAAGCTCGCAAAGGAAATTAGTTAAATAGTGAAATTGGAACTCCCACCACCACCCATTTTTTTGACACAGATTTGCACTGATTAAGATAGAGTTGTGAGTCAAGAGTCATCAAGAGCTCATTGGGTTCGTGGGGTTCATAGGGTTCATGGGGTTCATAGGGTTCATGGGGTTCATGGGGTTCATGGAGTTCATGGAGTTCATAGAGTTCGTAGAGTTCGTGGGGTTCGTGGAGTTGAAAAGAAGTCCA
>JAGLZA010000283.1 GCA_023131835.1 Caldifarciminota bacterium | reverse complement strand
GTTCGTGGAGTTCGTAGGGTTCATGGAGTTCATAGAGTTCGTGGGGTTCGTGGAGTTCGTAGAGTTCATGGGGTTCGTGGAGTTCGTGGAGTTGAAAAGAAGTCCAAAGTCCGGAGTCGAGAGACAAGACAGAAGGACACGGTATACCTTGTCCCTAAAAGAATCGCGCCAGGGAAGTCACTCCTACAGAGGGCAAGATATATCTTGCCCCACCCGCCAACTCACTAACAGACTAACCGACCAACACATTAATTTCTTTATGTTCTCTGTGGCAAAAAATGATGGAAGGGCTATAAGCCGGATTCTGTATGCGATATAATCGCACGGTGGTCATTGATCTATGCAGCTACCCGGGGTCATAGGCCTGAAGGAAACCTACCCTATTTGCCTTGCATCGAATGGGGTTTACCATGCGATTCCTGTCACCAGGAATCCGGTGGGCTCTTACCCCACCTTTTCACCCTTACTAAAACCCTTAAAAAGAGGGCATAGCGGTATATTTTCTGTGGCACTTTCCGTCACCTTACGGTGCCTCTATTTGTAGAGACCTACAAAGTCTCTACAGAGCATTCTCCCTCAGTGATGTCCGGACTTTCCTCACCCAATTTAATTGGGCGCGACCACCCGCCCTTCCATCTTATAAAATTTAAGCTTTTTTTGAAATTCTGCAAGTAGTTTATTTAAATAGTTTTCTATAATATTAATCAGTGTCTATTTTTGTATCGGCCTCCCTGTTCTCCGGATTTTCTGCATCTTCGTTCCATCTATGGAAGGTATTCATAATATATTTTCTTATTTTCAGTAATTCATTTACATCCCTTATGCTATGGCCATAATAATTTTGCTGCCATTGGAAATTTCTACTACATCTTCTTTCAATTTCAAACTTTACTCTTCCCTTAAACCAGCGAATAATTTCCCCTAATGTAGGGGCATGATTTATCACACCTGAATAGATAAATGGAGATTCAATGAATTGAACTACATTTATTAGTATTCCGTGGAGGTGGTTTGGCATAATCACATAATTACCTAATTCAACATTGCTAAATTGTTCAGGAATTTTTAACCAGAACGATTCAACAACCCTTTTGATTATTGCATCCTCAAAGTCTAACTTTCTATCTTTAGTACAAACCGTAATGAAATATGCACCTACTTTAGAATAATCGTATTTTTCTAATTGGGATTGTTTGTGATTTAGTAATTTTATATCTTTATCATTCATACATATAATTCTACTGAGTGTTTTTTTCTTCGGGTTCGATAAATCGAACCCCTACGAGAAGGGCGAGCCAGCGGCTCGCCCCTACTTTCAATCCTCAAGGCTGAATTCATAAGGGAAGGATATCCAGACTGCTACAAAAATATCCCTCTGCATAGCAGGAGTGAACCTCAACTCTTTTGCCATCCTTATTGCTATCCTGTCAAGGTCAGGATATAAGGACTTCAACAGTTCTACTTTTCTCACCCTTCCTTCTTTATCCAGAAGGAGTTTTAGATACACCGTCCCTTGAATTCCTAATATCCTGGCTATTTTCGGATATGGAGTTTTTCTCTTTATTTCACTTAAGTTTAATGGCCTGGGAGGTGTGTCATATGGAACAAAATCAGGAATATCAAACTCCACATCCACCTCTGTCTTTTCATGACCGGTAAAACCTGTCTTATCAATAGTCGCTGCCTCTGCCTTCTCATCATTCTCTGCAGCAATTGGCATTTTCGGTATAGAAAGCGGAGGAGGATTTGCAATCGTCTGGAGTAGAGGTGGGAGTTTTTCCACTACAATAAGATTCTGAGCCTTAGGTTCATATTCTCTGATTTTCTGTTTCGGAATAAACATAAAACCTAACAAGAAGATGACAAGAGTAATAAGAAGAGCTATCCTCATATGCAAAGGGATGAGTTTTTTCAGGTTGTAACTATTATCCATTTTTACACCTCCTTGTCTACTCTTCCTCTTTTCTGCTCAGGCGCAGGTCAAATGAGGTTCTTGTTTCCCCTCCCCTATCGTCTTTTGCAATGAGTTCAATATTGAAAGTTGTATCATTCTCTACTTCCGGTGCCTCCCAGAGTAATCGTCCTCCCTCCAATCTCATTCCTTCTGGTGCCGCTGCTAAAGAGAGAGAGACAGCATCACCATCCACATCCCTGACTTCTATTTGATAGTTCATCTCTCTACCGGTAATCGATGGAAGCGATGAGATTATCTCCGGCGGTGTGTTCTGAATGATGATCAAATCAGTTTGTGACTTGATACCCTTATCCACGCCATCAAAGGGGACTACCTCTGCATAGACCTTATCCCCTGCCTTCAATTTCTTGCCACTCAAGATTGAACCGGTTCCAACCTTTTCGTCATTTATGAACCACTCTGTTATTAATGAGAGTTCATCTCCATCGGGGTCATATATATCCGATTCTATTGATAGGTCATCACCATTTCTGACTTCAGAGGAGGGTGATATTCGAACTGACTTTATTCTTGGTTCTTCATTATAGATTATAATAGGGCCAACCTTTTTCTTTTCTACTCCTTGAATTGATATGGAGCAAAAGACAGTATCACCTTTAGAGAAATGTTCGGGAGGAAGTTTACACCTGTTTATACCCTGACTCACTCCATTTACTGTCCAATTATATTCCGGATTCTTCTCTGATATAGCGGTAACCTTGATAATTATGGGTGTTGTTGTTGTTGGCTGGATAGGCGAAAAATTGGTTGCTACAATGGTTCCTTTCCCCTTTTTAGAGGTTACGGAGGAGGGTTTACCTCCTCCGCAACCGATTATCAAGAGAAGAAACAGAAAACCTACTCTTCCTTCCATTTGGTGATCTCTTTAAAGGATATATATGGCGGGATATCTAATATCTCCATTGTGTTAGAAGTTTGCCTGATTTTCTT
>JAGLZA010000282.1 GCA_023131835.1 Caldifarciminota bacterium | reverse complement strand
ATGCGACGCCTTTTTGCGCCCCTAATGTGTACATTTTTGATCAAACTTTTTTTTTTAAAAGTTTGATGGGGAATGTAAAAGAGAAGGAGGTGATATGAGAAGATGAAAAAACACTTTCTTTCTAAAGAAAGAATCTGGACTATTATTGTTTTAGTGAGCGCATTGGCATTGTTGTGCGTAATGTCAACACCAGCGATAGCGCAGGACACCGTGTGGCAATACCCCGCGAGTATGCCCTGGGATGCCGAACGTTTGCTTAACAATAACACGCTTATTACCGAGTTCGGCAACCATACCGTTGTTGAAGTAACCCCTGCTGGTGATATCGTATGGCAGTATGGAACCGGAACCGCAGGTTCAGGGGAAAATCAGCTTAGTTCCCCTATTGATGCGGAAAGGCTTACCAGCGGCAACACGTTTATCGTGGACAGCAAGAATCACCGTGTCATCGAAGTGAACACTACCGGTGATATAATATGGCAGTATGGAAATGGCACACCCGGCTCAGGTCTCGACCAGCTAAACTACCCGATGGATGCCGAGCAACTTTACAATGGCAACGTTCTTATCACTGACGAGCAGAATAGCCGTGTCATTGAAGTTGCCCCTTCCAATAAGCAAATAGTGTGGGAGATAAACGCAACAACCGCAGGGCTTAATTTCCCGAAGGATGCAGACCGGCTTCTCAATAGCCACACGCTTATCGCCGATTACCGTAACCATCGTGTTGTGGAGGTAAACCAGACCGGGGGAATCGTATGGCAGTACGGGACAACAGGAGTCCCAGGTTCAGGAGTAAATGAGCTCTACAACCCCACGGATGCTGAACAACTTCCAAATGGCAATATACTAATTGCAGATTATATTAACGACCGTGTTATTGTAGTCAGAACGTCCGATTACGACCACCCAAAACCTGACAATGGTTATACTGCGGACAGCATTGTCTGGGAATACGAATCCAATCACCCAACCGATGCCGAACGCCTTTCTAATGGCAGCACGCTTATCTGCGAGGCGGGTAACAACCGAGCCATCGAAATTCTTATTGCACCAGACCTCCTTCCCACTGCTCTCGAAACTCCTTCAACGTTGTATGCCAATCTAACCAACACGATCAGCGCTGCGATAAAGAACAACGGCACGGGTGATGCATCTTCGTTGTTCAACGTCTCTTTAAGTGCAGACGGTAGCCCGGTAGATGAGGTAGGGGTATCAGGACTTGACGCGGGCGAGAGCGTAGTTGTGAACCTTTACTGGACTCCCTTAAGCACTGGCGACTTTGAACTTTGCGTAGCTGCTGACTGCGATAGCAATGTAAACGAGAGCGATGAAGGCAACAACGTGCTGTGTAAAAATGTAACCGTCTTTTCGTGCGAGCATCCATGCTGGAACGACACCTTTGACGATGAAACAAGAATCGCTGAGAACCAGAGTGTGGTCGTGAGCGATGGTGACGTTAAGATAGACCTCGATAATCCTGCGTGGACATGGGAATCCGATTCTTCTTTGGCCACGGGGCTTGGAGATGTTGGTGACAAGTCTAAGCCAGCAATTGCTTTTAACATCACCGGAGATGGAAGATGGAACCTGATCTCGGGAGACCGCTATGGCGGGTTTTATGGATTCTACTGGGATGGTTCTTCAAAGCAATGGATTAGCGATTCTCCATTGGTTGCCGGGCTTGGAAGCAGCACTGCACCCACAATAGCTTTTAACATCACCGGAGATGGAAGATGGAACTTGATCTCGGGATCTGGAGAATGGGGTGGAATATTACGTGGATATTACTGGAATGGGTCGCAATGGATAAGCAATTCCTCACTGGTCGCGGGGCTTGGAGGTGGAAACAGCGTTGCGCCGGCAATAGCGTTCAACATCACCGGAGATGGAAGATGGAACCTGATCTCGGGATATTCGAGTGGTGGGTTTTATGGATATTACTGGAATGGGTCGCAATGGGTAAGCGATTCTTCACTGGTCGCAGGACTTGGGATTATTCGATACAGTACTACACCAGCAGTAGCTTTTAACATCACCGGAGATGGGAGATGGAACCTGATCTCTGGACGTTCGGGTGGTAAGTTTTATGGATATTACTGGAATGGTTCGCAGTGGATTAGCAATTCCTCACTGGTCGCCAGGCTTGGAGATGTTGGAAGCGAGTCTTCACCAGCAGTAGCTTTTAACATCACCGGAGATGGGAGATGGAACCTGATCTCTGGAGAATGGGAGGGAGGATTTTATGGATTTCGAGGTAGATACGTTGGAATGATAAAATCAGTTGTGATCCAGCCTCCTTTACATTTGGCGGCTCGCTTTTACGCCAATGACACTATGCCGGCAGGAACGAGTATCACCTATAAAATCCTTGACGAATCGAACAACACGATTATGAGCATTGAGGATGGGCAGGTTATCTCAGGTATTGCCGGAGGATCGTTCAGGTTATTCGCCGAGTTATCCACAATAAATCGGTCTTTTACGCCAGTGCTGCACGATTGGAGCGTGTGCTATGAAATAGAAGAGGTTGACCTCCTGCCAACTGCCATTGAAACACCACCAAAATTGTATGCGAATGTAAGTTGGAGGATTATTGTTCCAGTCAAGAACAACGGCAGTGCTCACTCAGGTGCGTTCAATGTATCACTGTATGCCAATGATACTGAGGTGGATACAAAACTCATTGACGATATACCTGCGGGAAACAGCATAAATGTGTCCTTTGAATGGACTCCCGCCCATGCTGGGAATTACAATCTGATAGCAATCGCAGACTGTAACGATGCGATAGTGGAATCAAATGAGACCAACAACGAGCTGACAAAAGAAGAAGTGGTTGTTCTGCCCACCAATGTGAGGAGGGTCACATTTGATCAGAATTCATCAATAAACCCGAATGTTGTAACCGACAGCGATGGCAATATGCATGTCGTGTGGCAGGATTACAGGTCATCAACTGACCCGAACTGGCCCAACTGGGAGATATTCTACAAGAAACTCGATGCGAATGGAAGCGTGCTCGTGAACGATACAAGATTAACAAACACCTCCAGATCCTGCTACGATGATCCCTATTATCGATCTTTCGGTGCTTCCATTGAGCCAGCAGTAATGGTTGACTCCACAGGTAATGTATACATAGCATGGGAGGAACAGGAAGCGGAGTGTTACATGCCCGATTTCCATATCTACTTCACAAAACTGGACGACAGCGGCAACGTTTTGATAGCTCCAAGGAGTCTAACACCAACGAATATGGAGGGCTATCTCCGCGAGAGTTCGGCGTTGGGCGGAATTGCTGTTGACCATGCTGATGTTATCCATGTGTTCTGGGAACAATATACTACTCGCTACAGTAAACGTAATGTACACAAACTTTACTATGGGCAATTCTCCAATAATGGAGACCCCATAGAAGATCCCATTTATGTTGGAGTACTCAGTACCAAGGGTTATGGTTCATTCGGAGGCGTCCGAGGCGACCGATACATAGCTTCCTCTACATTCGCACTCGATTCCAGCAACAATGTCCATGTTGTGTACAGCGCCCCGTATAAGGGCGTAACTTGCACCAGCGGAGGTTGGGGTAAGCCTTGTCATTATGACCCCGAGTGCCCTTATCCTGATTGCGTGCGCGAGATATACTACCGCAAGATAGACAGTGGCGGCACAGTGCATGATGTTATACGGCTGACAGACGATAATCGCACGTTTGCATCATTTACACCGGACGTCTGTGTTGATGACGATGGTAACGTGCACATGGTCTGGGTTAACAACGAGGTGATGTATAATCCTGAGTATCAACATGAGCCACCGGGGTGTCAACCTGAACCGGGCGGCTACTTTGACAATCACAGCTACGACCTCTATTACATGAAGCTCGACAATAATGGGGATACGCTAATCGGCGACAAGCGGATAACGTTTGATTGTTCTCCTGAGCCTATCACTAAGCCAGGCATTGACACGGAATCCAGCATCATATACATAGCATGGTCTGAGCAGCCAGCGAACCGCGAGGTTTACTACATGGCACTCGGTACCAGCGGCGGCACGCTCACAAACAAGACTTTAATTTCACTTGAAGATGGAGATTCATGTGAGCCGGACATAGCTGCATGCTCAGATGGTGCGCATCTCGTGTGGACCGATAACCGGGATGGCAATAATGAAATTTACCATGCAAAGACAAGTCCCCCATGCAACAGGTTTTTCCTATTGTGCCCGCCGGGTAAATGGACAGCCATGAATGTAAATGCAACTTATGCAATCGGAGTCATGAGCACGATGAACAATACCGAGACCTTCGATCTGACACTTGATAATCTTGACGGTGCATCTGTAGCCGAGCTAAGCACCTATACCGTAACAGTTGACCCCGAT
>JAGLZA010000281.1 GCA_023131835.1 Caldifarciminota bacterium | reverse complement strand
TTTTAGCAATTGCCCCCTCAAAAATGTATGATGAAAGAGGTGTAGATATTACAAGTCACAACTTTAGTTTGGTACATTTAGAAACCGTAGGGAAAAGCTTTTATACAATGCGTTTACGGGGTATGGGGCAGCATATCAAAGAATTTCGCCCTGATGTTCTCTATGCTATGGTTGAGCCACATACGATATTAAGTAGAGAATGTAAGAAGATAGGTGAGTTGTTACAAATACCTGGTGCATTTTTTTCATGGGAAAACGTAGAAAACAGAAGATTTGGTGAGCCTTTTGATACAATAGAAGAAGAAGTAGTAAATTCTGCGGATGTTTTGATAGCGGGAAACGAAGGGGCAAAGCGAAGATTGATTGCGCGCGGGGGAAAAGGGAAAACAAGTGTATGCCCACAAACAGGAATCGCTATGAATGAGTTCAGATATATGGAAAACATAAAGAGGGATTATGATTTAGGCTGTTTTGGGAGGCTCACAGAGGAAAAGGGTGTGCGTTTTATCCAACAAGTGGCAAAAGAACTTAAACTTAAAATGTTATGGATTGGCTCTCGTGGTGCTTTTAGACCCGAATACGGGGGTGTCATAGATTGGTTATCTTATTTACAACTACCAGAATATTACAACAGAATAAAATTATTTGTTACATATCCGTATGCCTATCAGGGATATAGCGAGCAAATGAATTATAGCATAGGGGAGTCTCTTGCTTCAGGTACAAGTGTTGTTACTTCAAATAACGGTTCAATTCCAGAAGTTTATAATGGTGCGCCAATATCAATAGTAGAAGAAGGTAACGAAAAATCATTGAAAAAAGCGGTTTCTTTTGCACTATTTAAGAATTATAATCGTGAAGAAGGTATTAAGTGGGTGAGGCAAAATTTAAGTAATAAAGTAGTAGGTAAAAGATTAATTAAAATATTGGAGAGAGCGATATGAAAAAAGTTCTGATAGTGGGGTACGGGAACATAGGAAACGCATTGTATAAGATATTAAGCGACAAGTATGAAGTTGACTGGCTTGACAAAGAGAAAAAAGAGATAGATTTTAAAGTTGATGTAATGCATATTTGTTTCCCTATGGTAGATGCAGAAGAGTTTATAAACACTACAATAGAATATATAGGGGAATATACTCCAAAACACGTAGTTATAGAAAGCACAGTATTACCAGATACAACAAGAGCTATATTTGAATTTGCAATAATGGAGAGAGCAGTCGAATCCGTTACGTATTCTCCATGTCGGGGTCAGCACGACAACCTGTATTTTGATTTTAAGAGGTATGACAAATATATCGCATGTTTGCCACCAGATTTTGCAGAAGAAATTTATAAGTATTATACCGAATGCGGCTTAAAAGTAAGAATAGCACCGAGACCAGAAATTTTAGAGATTGCAAAACTGTTGGATGTTGTATCGTTAGGTGTGTATTCAGCATGGGCATTACATGAGAAGAAGATATGTGATAAACATGGCGTTGATTTCAACTGGGTAAGAGAATTTGGGAGGGAGACCGAAGAGTTTTACAAAAAGCGCCCTGATATTTACCCTCCGAAGGGCGGATTTTCAG
The DNA here is from genome assembly GCA_023131835.1 of Caldifarciminota bacterium. Classification (GTDB taxonomy): domain Bacteria; phylum Hydrothermota; class UBA3072; order UBA3072; family UBA3072; genus JAGLZA01. The sequence continues at coordinate 6,393 of JAGLZA010000281.1, read as the reverse complement.
GCAAATGCGTCTTTGAGGATACTGTATTACTAAAGGATATTTCGGATAGTGGCTTTTTGGATTTGATAGAAAAAATAGGAAAAAAGGGAGGGGGTAAATGAGCAAAACAGCATTAATTAGTGGCATAACGGGGCAAGATGGTTCCTATTTAGCAGAGTTGTTGCTCGCCAAGAAGTATGAAGTGTATGGTATAGTAAGAAGGCTAAGCACGCCAAATGTCTCTCGAATAGAAAACATCGTGGATAATGTTACGCTATTAGAGGGCGATTTAACTGATCAAAGTTCATTGAATATCGCTATGCGTACTGCTCAACCTAATGAGGTATATAATCTTGCAGCACAATCTTTTGTAGCTACTTCATGGAATCAACCGGTGCTTACGGGAGATGTTACGGGCTTGGGGGTTATTCGGATGTTAGAAGCGGTTCGGCACTTTTGCCCCGATGCCAAGTTTTATCAAGCATCAAGCAGTGAGATGTTCGGTGCCGTTCCAGCGCCACAAAACGAAGAAGCACCTTTTAAGCCAAGAAGCCCTTATGGGGTAGCGAAGGTTTATGGATACCATTCAACGGTGAATTATAGAGAGAGCTATAATATGTTCTGCTGTAATGGAATTTGCTTCAACCACGAATCTTCAAGAAGAGGTATTGAATTCGTAACACGTAAGATAACTGACGGTGTTGCACGCATTTACCATGGACTTACGAAAGAACTTAGATTAGGCAACTTAGACGCTAAGAGAGACTGGGGTTTCGCTAAAGATTATTGTATTGCAATGTATTTAATGCTCCAGCAGAAAGAACCAGATGATTATGTAATTGCAACAGGGCAGAGTCATTCCGTGAGTGAATTTGTGGAACTTGCATTCAAAGAGGTTGGATTGAACTATGAGGACTATGTAATAGTTGATAAGCGATTTTATAGACCAGTGGATGTAAACGTGTTGCAGGGTGACGCATCAAAAGCAAAAAAGGTTTTGGGGTGGAGTCCGAAAACTTCGTTTGAACAACTTGTACAGATAATGATGAAAGCGGAGGAGATGAAATATAAATGATTGGGTGTGAGTGGCAACTAAACTTAGGATGCGGCGAGCAAATATTAAAAGGCAAATGGGTAAATGTGGATATAAGGACATTAAAAGGCGTGGACATATTATGTGATATTAAATGTTTACCATTCAAAGACAGTACATTCGTAAAATTGTGGGCTTCCGATGTGCTTGAACACAACCCTCGTCTTGATATAGAAGGGGCATTAAAAGAATGGTATCGTGTATTGAAAAAAGGCGGAATATTAACTTTAAAAATACCCAACCTAAAAACAATAGCAAGTAATTATATTTGTGGTTTAATAGACTGTGCAGAGTTCTCGCGGTTAATTTACGGTAATCAAGAAGGTAACGATATAGCCAACTTTCACAAGAGTGGTTTCGATTCTTTTTATATAAAAAAATTATTAAGAAAAGCAGGATTTAAAACAGAAAAAATAATAGAAAAACCAAGTTACCCCGCGCAGAATAATATGATTATAAAAGCGGAGAAGAAAAAATGAAAGTAAGTGAGAAAGCAATTGAAAAAAATAACAAGCTATTTGACCACATGACGTGGACAGAATATCAAGAGCAACTCTTTTTAGATGTGGGGGGTAGCACCGAGGGCGTTCTGAATGACCCTATCTTAAGGGGGCGAGTGGATGTCACAAAAAAGTGGATAGGAAAAGGGAAAAAGGTGCTTGATATTGCAGGATGCTGGGGGGGTATTTCTGCCGAGATAATGAAGCAGGGTAATGATGTAACACTTCTTGACTTACCGAGAGTGATAAAAAAAGCGAAAGAGACACATCCCGAACTGAAATTTTTGGAAGGTTCCGCTTTGGACATACAAACGGAGGAACAGTTTGATGTTGTGGTAGCAACAGAGATAATAGAACATATACTCGACTTAGAAAGATTTTTTGATGAAATAAAAAGAGTTTTAAAAGATGATGGTAGGTTAATCCTAAGTACCCCAAATGTAGCGAGACCATTTAATCTTGTCAATTTAATCAGAGGCGATACGACGGGTTGGGAATATTACGGCAAGCCAATAAGCCATTGTCGGCATTTCACACCGTCTTCAATTGCACAGACTTTGGTTGATAATGGGTTTAAAGTGTTGGAAGCAGGTGGTGCAGAGACGAATGTTGGGATGGACTGGACAGGGTTCACACAAGAGGAAGCGGATTTCTTGATAAAACTCATAGATAAATTTTCCCCACACCCCTTTTTTCGGAGCAGTATATTGTGTATATTGTGTAAAAAAACAAAATGAAAGGAAAAATTTTGTGGTTAGCTCCAGGGTTTTATATACAAAATATGGACTACGTAATGACAACTTGGCGAAAATACTTTGAAGAGTATACAGAATGGTCAATTACAACAAACAAAGAGGATGTATTTGATATTGTCTTTTTTGGTTCAGATTCGGAATTGGATGAGGAGTTACTAAACGATGACAGCATATTTAAACTACTGTACTTCCATGGTTATCCTTGGTTTAGGTTGATTCCCGTTAAGGAAAACGCTTGGTGGATAGAACATTACAGAAAAGTATTGAACTTAGTACGCAAATGCGACATGGTACTGACAAACTCTATAATGACTTTTTACCAGCTTTGTGATTTTGGGATACCGTCACAGGTATGTTATTTAGGTGTGGATAACAGACTTATAGATTCCGTACCAGAACAGGAGAAGGAAGAACAAATTTGTGCGTGTGCTCGGTTAGTGCCACATAAATCATGTAATGTTTTGATAAAAGCAGTTTCGAAGCTAAATCGAAAGATAAAAGTGGTAATAATTGGAGGGGGAAAAGAAAAAGAAAGATTGGTAGATTTAGCGAAAAAGTTAAGTGTTGAGTTAGAAATAAAGATATTAAACCATTATGATAAAATAAAAGAGTTTAAAAAATCATTATGTGTTGTGGCACCTTCAATATATGAAAGTTTTGGGTTGGTGCCGGTAGAGGCGTTGTGCGCGGGGGTTCCTGTTATAGTGGTGGACATGCCCATATCGAGAGAAGTACTAAAGGGAGACGCTGTTTATTTCTCAAACGAGAACGATTTAGTCAAAATTCTAGAGGATATGATAGCAAATCCTATGCCTAATAAAGTTCACTTTGTTAAAAGTTTTTATACATTAGATAACGCATGTAAGCGATTAAATATAGTTTTTAAAGCAGTGATAGAAAAACAAAAAGAAAAATGAGAGTCTTATTGGTTACACCATATATCCAATCGGTGTGGGATTGTGGCAAATTAATAATGAAGGCACTATCAGAATTAAAGCATTCTTTGGTCTTGTGGGACCCGTATGTCACTTCCAAGCCTCCTTCGTCTGATTATGATTTAGCATTCGTAATGAAAGGTATAGATATAGTTGATGTAACGAAACTCAAAAGACCAAGGATAAATTGGTATCCAGACTATATCTCCAGTTTCATACGTGATGTTGAGTTCAAAAAAAGATTAAATGGTTTTATCGATGAGTTTGACTATTTCTTTACTGTACTCCAATCAGAGAAAGGTATATGGGTACCTGGTGCTTGCGATGAGGATGTTCATAGTTCACGTAAAACAAATCAGTTATTTGATGTTGTTTTTGTGGGTACCGCACATTCGGAAGAAAGAGTAAAATTCATAAAGGGATATATTCGGAACTTTGAGGGGCGTGTGGGAATATTTGGTAATGGATGGGATAGATTCAATATAAAAGCGTATCCAGCACAGTATTTTGTAGATTTGGCATATGTATTGAGTTCGACAAAGATAGCCTTGAACATCCATCCCGATATGTTTGGGGCAGGGGTACAACTAAAAATACATGAAATCGCAGGTTGTGGTTCGGGAATGCTTCTTACTGATAATGTTACTGGTTTAGAAGAAACATATCCAATGGCACCGAAGTTCAATAGTTTAGAAGAATGTTTGGAATTAACAGAATATTATTTAAATAATTTAAGAGAACGCAGGAAATTGGTAAAAGAAATGCAAAAACGAGCGTATGAGAAGTTCACATACAAACATCAGGTGGCAAAGATATTAGAAATACTGGAAGAATGAATAAAATATTAGTAACAGGAAATGCAGGATTTATAGGCTCTTGGATAGCTGATGCCCTCGTAGGAAGAGGGGAAGAGGTTTATGGGATTGATGACTTCAGTGGTGGCAGCAGGGAGAATTATAGCGGGAATTATGAGATGTTTGCAACAGATTTAGCCAATCCAAATCAAGTAAAACAAACAATAAAAGAGATAAAACCTGATATTGTGTTCCACTTAGCGAGTTGCGCGCGAGAAGGGGCTTCCCAATTCCAACCACTCTACGTCACACAAACGAATTATTCTGCTTTCATGAACCTTATAGAACCCGTAATAAAATATGGGTTTAAAAAACTAATCTTTACCTCTTCGATGGCGATTTACGGCGATCAAAAGCCGCCCTTTAGTGAGGATATGCCCCGCCGTTCTGTGGATATATACGCCATTAATAAAGCAGCCATTGAAAAGAGTATCGAAGTACTTGCGGATATTCACGAGTTTGACTATGTAATCTTAAGACCTCATAATGTCTTCGGTCTCCGTCAAAGTCTTACTGATAAATTCAGAAATGTAGTTGCGATTTTTATGAATCGAATAATGCGAAAAGAGCCTCTCTATATATATGGTGTTGGTGAACAGGAACGTGCATTCTCGTATATAGAAGATAGTCTGCCCTCTTTTATCCGATCATTGGAAATAAACAATGAAATAATAAATGTTGGGGGCCGGTATCCAATTACCGTAAACCATCTTGCCGATTTGATTTGCGAAGCAATGGGTGTTTCGGAGAAATATCCCCGAGTGTATCTCCCTCCGCGGCCAAGGGAGGTAAAACATGCATACAGTACATATGAAAAAAGCGAGAGGTTACTGGGGTATGAAGAGAAGGTGGGGTACAAAGAAGGAATAGAAAGGATGGCGAGATGGGCGAAGAAATGCGGGCCACAAGAGTGGACTTCAGAAGTACTTCCTCTACAAAATGCCAAGATGCCTGTTACATGGGGTTCGACCACCCCCCACGCCCCTTAAAAATGGTGGACAAAAATACCAAAAAACACGCGTAAAAATGAACGCAATGGAACATTTAGGAATACACGAACCAATTAAAATGATGTATGGTATGGTAACAACAGAGAGAATTGTCGAACACCCCTTTGTCTTTCAAAATTTAAGTATACCAAAAGGCAGTAAAATTCTTGATGTCGGCTGTTCTTACAGTCTCCTCTCGATACAGCTTGCAAGTTTGGGCTATAAAGTTACTGGCTACGATTTGGATGAACATCCGTTAAACCATCCAAATTTAGAATTCATAAAGGGCAATTTTTTAGATAATACTTTTGATGATAATACTTTTGATGCTGTTATTTCCGTTTCAACCATAGAACATTGTGGGTTGTCGATACACGGAAGCCCAAGTTTTCTTCGCGGGGATTATAAAGTGATAAACGAAGTTGCACGTGTACTTAAAGAGAAGGCACGTTTTATTATGTCTGTGCCATTTGGCAAGGAGGGCTTTAATCCTGGGTATAGGGTATATAATCCTCATAGTTTGGGTAAACTCTTGGGGAACTTCACAATCAAAAAAGCAGAGTATTTCGTTGGAATCAATCGAATGTTTTGGACACCGGTGGCATTAGAAGAAATCTCTGAGGTTGATTGTATTTCAAAAGGGTTTACACAAGGTGTTGCATGTGTAGTAGCAGAAGTAAGTGAAAAGCTTTTATAGAACAAAACTAAAATTAAAAAACTATGAGTGAAAAAACCGTAACAGCGGAAGCAATGGGAGTAGTGCATAAAAAGGGTAATGTAGCAGTTGCAACAGGCGCATCTTTAAAAGTCCCTCCAAAAACCCACGAGCCAATAGGAAAAGTAGTTGTAGCAGCGACAAGTATGCTACCAGAGGAAGAGAAGAGTAAGGGCGTATATGTAGCGAGAAAGGAAGTTCCCGTTCCGAGATAATGCTCTATTTTGTAACTCCACAAGAAGGCGCATTCCCTGGTGTAAGTAGGCTATTTGACGAAACAATTGCAGTAGTAGGTGGCGAGCATATCTATCTCAGTGATTTACATAAGGTAACCAAAGACGATAGAACAATCTTCGGAGCATGGTCTCCTGCTTATGCAATTGCCCTTCGGCGTGTAAAAGGGGAAAAGATTATACATTGGGCATCACCACTTTTGCAGACGGAGTTAGCGGGTGTGGAATCTGAATATCTAAACACAATACTCAATCTGCTAAGCAAAAATGTAATTCAAGGGTTATGGGTAATTGACGAAGGGAATTATAAGGTTTTAAAAAGAGAAGGTGTTTTTTATAC
>JAGLZA010000280.1 GCA_023131835.1 Caldifarciminota bacterium | reverse complement strand
CCACAAAGACACAAAGTACACAAAGAAAAATAATGTTTTTGTACCACCTCCCCACCCAACCATTTATTTGCAGATCTCGGAGTAGCAGAGCTTGCTCTGCGATCCTCAGGGCGTTTACCCCATTAGATATGAAATTATCTAACGAGGCAGGCTTGTAGAGGCAATTCATGAATTGCCACTACTCCATTATCGTAACTTAAGAAGTCGCTCCTACAATCGGACAAGACATGTCTTGCCCCTACTGAGTGGTTTGGTGTAACTCCAATTCTCTAAATCCTAAATCCCAATCCCTATATCCAAATTTAATTAACCATTTAACTATTTAACTAATTCCTTTTGCTTCCTTTGTATTCTCTTCGAGGAATTTTTAATAAACCGTGAAGAAACCGTGGCATAAAAATAGCATAAGCATTAAAACTCATACCCAATAGAGAAATATCCTTGCTCTCGATTATGTTCACCCCATCCATATATGAAAGCAAGTGGGCCTATTGGGGATAACGCAACTACTCCTACGGAAAATCCTTTTTTAAGACTATCAAAGGTTAAATCATGGTAGTCATTGTAAGTATTCGCAGCAGACCAGGAACCCTGGAAATACCAGAGTTTGAACATTTTTATTCTATAAATCAAGCCGATGGACAGGGAATGGGGTCCCCAGATTTCATCGCGATGATAACCAGGTAACTTTGTGGGACCGCCTATTCTGAATCTTTGATAGACTGGCAAAACTTTTTTTGAAATTCCCACCTCAAGATAAGTAATAATGGTTTGTGATTGCGGTAGAGAAAAAGCCCAATCTAAATTTGCCTGGAATTTTGTATAAGGTTCTATATCTGAATTAAATTTTATCACTGTCTCGCCTTCTAAGGATAAGCGAATTCCTTGATTTGGAAAATATCGGTGATCTGTGTTATCGAAGAGTATTTGTCCGAATCCTTTCCAATGCTCTGATATTTCCGATGAAAGTCCAATGATTGGACTGCGTTCCAACCAAATACGTTCCCAACCTAACCCTGCAGTGGTTAAGAATTTTCGATGGAGTTGGATCCCCAGTGAAAATTGACCCATCATTCGATCCATTTCCAGTTGCCCTAATTTATGCCCATCAGGATCGTATAGATAAGGACGTCCCTGTTCAAAACAGAAACTATTATGCACTACCAGGGGGGTTGCAAAGAACCGATCGTTTACAATGTCAATCCCCAATCGCTTATCAAGTTCCCCGTACCGAAGAAATGGCATAAACCGCTCTCCCCAACCAAAGAAATTAAAATTAACAAACTGGATAAATCCGCTGAACCCTTCTTCACTTCGATAATTAGCACCAAACCCTATAGTGCGTGGATATTTTTCAATAACATGGATGTTTATCCCGACCTGATTCTTTCCCAGATTATCCAACTCCACCCATACATTTTCAAACAATCCTGTCACATAAATATTCCTTGTGCCCTGAATCGCAAGATCAATATTAAAGGTATCACCATTTTGCAGTGCAAACTCACTTGCAATGACCGATCGCTGAGCATAATCATTTCCAACAACATCAATCTTACTTATAACCGCTTGTTCTAATGCATTTTTGTTTAACTGACGCCTGGAGATATTCCTATCCTCTATTTGCAAGGGAATTAACCTTTTAATCTCATCCATCTTATCCATCGCTGCCTGATAGCCCATTTCAATCAAAGAATCAAATCTGTTGTACGCTATTTCTGAATGTCCCCCTAAATCTGGTTCAACAAGAACATCGGCAATCTTAATATTCCCTTTCTTCAGTTCACGAATCGCAATGTCAATGGTATGTTTGGCAATATCTGCTATATGTTTTGGCTCCTTGCCCAATGGAAAAAGTTTCTCCAGATCAACAGCAATTACTACATCTGCACCCATTTCCTTCACTATATTCGTGGGTAAAATATTTAGAACACCGCCATCGAACAAAATCCGATCCCCAATCCGCACAGGATAAAAAAGGAGCGGAAGGGCCATACTGGCATGAATCGCCTGTGCCAGTTCACCTTCTTTAAGTGCTATGATTTCACCAGTGGATACATCCACAGCCATTGCACGGAAGGGAACGGCTAAACTATCAAATTTAGATTTTGCCGCAAAACTGGCAGCAGTTGTGTAACGAAAAAGTTCATCACTAATATGTTGTCCACTTATCAAGCCAAGTGGGGTATAAATATCCCAAAATTTGAATTGAAAACGAATGAGCGATTCCTTCATTCTATAACGTCTGCATACTAATTCCGACCTCGGTTCTGGTCTTTGATTGAAAATATGGTCCCAATCAATCCGATGAATAATTTCACGCTGTTCTGCAGCCGAATAGCCGCAAGCGTAAAGCCCACCCACAATACTTCCCATACTGGTACCTGCGATCATATCAATGGGAATACCTTCCTCTTCCAATGCCTGAATAACGCCAATATGGGCTATACCACGTGCGCCTCCACCGCTCAAAGCAAGTCCCACTTTTAGGGATTTCACATTCGGATTCTCTTGAACATTTTGTGCATATATGCCTGTAATTAAGATAAAAAATATATTAACCATCACCAAATGGTAAATGTTGTTCCACTATTTGTCAAGTTGAGAAAGTAGTACACTATTTTTTAACCACTGAGGACACAGAGAAATTAATGTGTTGTTTCTTCCACACCCCACACAAGAAAAAAACGAAAGTGGAAGAGTAGGGAACGCATATTGCGTTCCCTACTGCTTTCTTACATAATTATAAGTTTTCTTGCGAGTGTAAAAGCATTACTTTCCAGGTGGATAAAGTAAATACCACCTCTTAGCTCTCTTCTATCTATAGTAACACTATGGTGGCCTTTATCACAAAAACCCGAATAAAAAGTTCTAACCAATCTGCCTGATATATCATAGAGCCTTAAGGTAATGTGTGTGCTCTTCGGCAAACCAAACTCAATACCGATCTCTTGAGAGAATAGGTCTAATGTTGGTAAAGATAGGGAATATCCTCTTGATACCGTTTCAACTTCCACTATACCTGTGGTATGACCTGTGGGTTTGAGGAATGGGTCACCTAAGAGGGTCATTCCATAATGCCAGCAGAGTTCAGTATGGTTGAAGCCACCTTGTGCAATATGGGTAAACCAGTCCTTGAATGCCTCACCTAAGGTTTTCCCCTGTGAAAGCGGCAAATAGAAGTAGTAGAACTCGAGCATACTACCAGTCTTTGTTGACCCAACCTCACCAACACCATAACTCTGGTTAAAAATCGACCTCCCTCCGCCATAGCCGCTCGTAGTATACCGTGCAAAGGAACAGGCAAAGTGATTATAGAAATTTGAGGGTGGGTCCTGAGATGTATATTCAGTTGACATGTAATAATCAACAGAAGCATAATTGTTATAATGGAATTGATGCCCGGCTGGCCAGGAATGGACAAAGACCGAAACCCATGCCCTTACCGTATCAAGTCTCTCCCTGTAATCGGTTGCTCTGGTTGTCTCGGGATCGGAGACAAGAAGGGTATCACTGTAAAGGAGTGCTACATCTGCTGCATACCAGGGTGCCCAGTATTCCCAATCATCATCCACATAAACCAGAGCCCTGTGCTGTAATTCAATGGTATCTTTTCTATAGGCGTTATTCTTTGTGAGGTAGTTTTTTATAAGAAGCGTATCATTACCAATTCCTGTCGGCAACAATCTCCCTACATATATCTCAGGTGCAACATTACCTGAATGGGCATCATACACACTGTCCTGCCCTGGAACAAGAGAATCGTAGAAAGAGTTATACTCAAGGGTATCAAACCAGTTACCATCAAGGTCCATATAGAAAAGGTCAATAGGCCAGTCTGCATTACCGTAACTAAAATCATTCTCTATCTGGTACCAGGCAATGGGAAGGGCTCCAATGAATAATGCCCCTTCGATGTTATTTGAACTGTATAGGGTCTGGAGAAAGGAACGGAGACTTTCAGGGGTTCCGCCAGAAAGCTGGTAACTTAGTACAGTATAACCTTCCTGCTGTAAATTAGATATAAGTTGAGCTAACTCGTTTGAAATGGACGATGCAATACTCTGTTCGGTAATGATTGTCACGGTACCGGCCCTGCCGTCACCGATAATCATTTTACCTGATTCTATAGAAAGATCGGTATACGGATGAGAAGAAATCCACTCCCTAAAGGTTTCGGGTTCCGAACCAGGTGGACCTGCCCACTTAAGAAGTGTAACCTCATCCTGAGGTGCACCAGATAAAAGGACCGCAAAAAAAACAAAACCCAATATAAAACTTCTTTTCTTTAAAAACATATTCCCTCCTTTAATTTATGAATTTCAAACCTTAATTATCTTATTAGGCTTTCTTACCTGATGAAGCTCTGAAGACAGATGCTTTAATCTCGAAATCCGTCTTTTTCAATAGATACCTTCTCACTTACAAAAAAACCATACTTAAAATGTGATTTATGTCAAGGGGTTTTTTGGGACCGCACTACCCCCCCTTTTTTAACCACCCCGGTACGGTCGTTCCTCCCTACGAGGCAGGCAGAGGGCACTGAGAACTAAAGAGCAAAAACCATTCCCCTTTATTTTTTGTGTTTTTAGAGGACACAGAGATAGTCGCTTCGCTCCAATTGAAGATTGAAGAATGCCGCTACCTTCCCACTTTTTTGACACACATAGCACAGATTAATCACTGATAAAAATAAAATTTTTTAAGAATCTGTCTCAATCAGTGCGAATCTGCGTCAAGAAAAAAGGTTTGGATTCTGGGTGGGACTTTCGACTGATGACTCTTGGCTCACGACTCTATCTAAATCAGTGCACATCAGTGTCTAAAAATTCCTATACAAAAATCATTCGTAACGATTGTAACTTCTTATCCGATCCATCTCCTTTCGCTCTTTAGGACGTATACTGTCAGATTCAGGATAGCCCATAGTAATAATAAGACTAATTCTTTTCCTCCGTGGGACATCAAGGAGTCTTTTCACCCCTTTCTCATTAAACCATCCCAGTATACAGGTGCCAAGTCCTTCCTCTGTAGCCTGAAGGCAGAAATGCTCTGCAGCAATCCCGATATCAATGAGGTTGAACTGCTTGTTCTTGAGTGCCCCTCCGATCTGTGCGGTGAGGTTTGGCTTTTCGGAAATCAACAGGACCAGAACAGGTGACTGAAGGGAGAATTGGTTGAAAGGCATAATCCGGGTAAAGGTTTGTCTGGCAACAGCATCTTTTAATTCGGGGTCATCTACAACGATGAATCTCCAGGGTTGAGAGTTACAGGCAGAAGGGGCTAATCGTGCTGCTTCAAGACACCGTTCTATCTTTTCCCGCTCAACTAACTTATTCAGATATTTACGCACACTTTGTCTTTTTTTTACAAGATTCAAAAAGTCCATTTATACCTCCAATGTATGAATCCTTCTTCTCGAAAATATAAACCCTTTTGGAATAGAGTCAACAGTTATCAGTCGCGGGTCGTGAGTCAAGAATCAGCAGTCGAGGATAGGATTTAGGGCTTTGAATTTAGGTTTAGGATTTAGAAATCAGAATTAATAAAACTTTCTTCAGTATTTTTTCTCTCCTCTTTTGTTTTTTCTTGTGTGGGGTGTGGAAGAAACAACACATTAATTTCTCTGCCTGCCTGTGCGTTCCCTGTCTGCGTCGCAGCCGCGACAGGCAGGCGCACGCAGACAGGTGCTTCTCAGAGCGCTCACCCCATTAGATATGAAATTATCTAACGGGGCAGGCTTGTAGAGGCAATTCATGAATTGCCTCTACTTCAATAAAGGGTGAGAAAACCTTGCTCTACCTCTGTGCCTTTTTCTACTTTAAGAATCTCTCTCAAAACCGTGCAGGAACCGTGGCAATAAACTGGGATGGTGGGGGACTTTCGACAGATGACTCTTGACTCACGACTCTCGACGCAATATTAAACCATGCAGGAACCGTGGCTAAAAAAAGGGGATGGAATCCATCCCCTTTTTACATACACTGGATACTGATTGAATCTACCTCACAAGTGCCAGCGATTTGGTAATTATACCTTTTGTTGTTTTAATTCTAATAAAGTATATGCCGGATGCAAGATCTTTACAATCAATATCGATTGAATATCTACCAACCTTCTGTGATTTATCAATCAGTCGCTTTACCATTCTTCCGGTTACATCATAGGCTGAGATATTCACATTACCCTCTTTTTCTACAAAGTAAGAGAGTCTTGTAGTACCCACTGATGGATTAGGAGCAAGGATAACTTGACGAGAGGTTAAATCCTCTGATGTTTCTTCTTCAATCCCGGTCCAATCAGAACGGTCAAAAAAAGCACCTCTTACAACTGGTGAACTCCAGCTGAGATAGACGACCCCAAATAGACCACCTCCGAGATATTCGATAGATGGTTTATTGTAATAGGGTTCATTATCTGCTATGCTAACTGGAGCCGACCAACCGCCGGCATAATTTCGCCATTTATACCGGAGTTCACGAGTCGGTGTATAATAGCGATAAACAATACCCTCGCCACCACCATCCCGAGCAGTAACATCAGGTCTTTCTGATCGGGTTGATGAACCATCCACAACCCCATAAAACCAGGATGTTCCTCCGTTATAACTCGTCAAATAACGGCAACACATAGGACTTGCTACATCGTATTCGAAGACGCATATCATTGTGTCATGATATGCACTGATTGAACTATAAGCAGCAGAAGAACCAACAGAATAAGTCTTTAGTTCAGTAAGACCACCACCAACCGGAACCAGAGATGTATAACGATAGTAATTTGCCTTTGTTACAGTGACAAGCATAGTATCACCAGCTGATTGAGCAGTGATCGGAATGTCAAGCGGGCTACCGGTCCCCTCAGCAACACCAATGATGTCACCATCAACAGTCAGAGCAATTACAGAACTATTATTGGCAATAACTGTAAAGAATGTCTGACCCACTGGTAGGAGGGAGGCATGACTAACGGTTAGACTTTGCGGTATCTCCGAATATAGGGTAGTGAAGACATCCCCATGGTGGTGGAATAGCCCATAGGTCATATTTTTATCGTTGGCATTGTATGGCCAGTTATGTGCCTCGAGATAATATTTACCAGAGGTCATCGCCATACAGGGACGAAGGTTATCATAGCCGGTCATATCAAGTACAGGATAGTTAGGGTCAAATTGGGGCCAGAGACAATCATAGATGCCCCAGACATATGTATCGTTTACAAACGAAGCACTCGCTGAAGTAGCTGCATTCACTCCAAGGGCACCATAGGTTATCCTGTGGAATTTCTCAGTAAAACACTCTCTGCTCGAATGGTATCTACCAGTATAACAATTTATTGAAAAGACAAACGTGAACTCTGTATTGGTCAGGTTATCGAGGTCAGTAGTATCATATGAAGGTTCGCTCCAACCATCTACGCCACCGTGGTCACGATGTTGAACCAGAAATGCACCTGAATTTATTGCATTTGTGACCCCGGATGTAGAACCACTATTCCACCAGGAGTAAGTATTCTGATTAAGGGTATCAGGAAGCCAGCCAACATTGTACCAGTACTGTACCACTGTTCCTGTATTCACATTAGTGGACCAGGCACAACCTGGGGATGGAGAGCCAGAATAGACGTTATATTCTACTGCCGGGTTCTTCCCCAGTCCAGTAATGAAGAACCCTCTTATTACTTCGCAACACAACTGGAACCAGCGCGAGGTCTGCCATGCACCTGCAACCAGAGGATTATTATAGAAGGCTGAAGATGTGTATGGACTGCGTTCATAACTCAAGAACTTATTTATCATTGTGCTCAACTCTGCATTGGTTTGAGCACAAATCCTTGCGTGATGCAGTTCAGGAAGGGTATCATTATCAAAGTCTGCATACCAGTTATCTGACGCAAAATCCAGGTAGGGCGGACCCCATGGATGGGTTAAGATTGGTGAGGTAATCCCATATGCTTTACCGGATGGAGAATAATCGGAGAG
>JAGLZA010000028.1 GCA_023131835.1 Caldifarciminota bacterium | reverse complement strand
ATGGTCTAAAGTATCAAGATAACAGGAAATAGCCCAATCCTTAAACGCATCAACGAAATTCCCGGGTGTCTCGTCAGCAAGGACAGTATCTATCGCTTCTATTCCATGGAGTATCCGGGTGTGATAAAGCCCGGTCTGCGGATCGAGGAATCTGCCTTCACAAAGATTCAACTCTTTAAGGGTTTCAACCCCGAACTCATCACGAAGATACTGAATCCAGAGATAAGGCAGGGTGCTACTCGTCATAAGATTTGCAGTGGAGAATGTAACATTATGATGTGTGGAATCAGCTCCCATATTTGCAAGATACACACCATACTCCTGGAACCCTCTAACAATCCAGGCATGTTCATCCTCATCATAGCCCCATTCTATCATCCGGGCAAGTCCTTGAGTAATAGCGTCCTTCGTATCAGGAGTTGAGCTATTCCAGAAGAGCGCATCCACATATATCATCTCCATTTCATTGGAATGTTCTACTCCGGTGGTATCCTGATTTGTTAAATCAAAATAGGCTTCAGTTGCATCAGAACCATCCTCATATATATCGAGGAGAACAATATGAATAAGGCTATCCCCATCCACATCCGGAACAGGACCTATACTATCAGTAAGGAGTTCAAAGAGTCCTGTGGTTGAATCAGAGGGAACCTTAGCCTCAAGATACTCATCTACCCCTGCGATTGTTGCACTATCAATGATACAAAGGTCTATGCCGTCATTATCCTCAAACCAGTTTGCTCCGCCATCCACAGAGACATAGATACCGTTTTGATTGCCGACAACAATGGTATCCAGTGATACAAGAGTGATAGCCTCACAGAGTTTGACCTGTTCCATAATTCCGTGGGAAAGAAAACCATTGTTTATCTGGGACCAACTGCCATCGTATTTATAGGGGAATGAATCCGTTGCTGCATAGACAACCCCGGTGGTGTCTACATAGATATCGTTTATCGCTGGTAGATTTCCGCTTATATCGGTCCAGTTTCCACCTCCGTCATTACTCCTATAGACTGAGGTAGGAGAAGCAGCAACGAGATAATTACCTTCAAGATCAGTCTTTAGAATATTCCATTCATCCTTCTTATCCAGAGACTTACTCCACTCACTACCATCATAGGAATAAACCCCAACAGGAGTAGTAGCAAAAACATATTCCATTAAATCGGAATGCGGAGATAAGGAATAAACCATTGGTGAGGCATAAAAATCATCTATCCAGTAAGGTTGACTACCTGCCCCTGAGGATTCCGTAGAAAATACCAGCTCTGGCACTGCATTATCCGCCTGATAGAGGGCAACGGTATCAACAGAAGAAGGAGTAACTATTATACCACTCTCGTTTTCGAAATCCACCATAAATACCAACTCATTAAAAACACTCATATAAACATCAGCCCCTTCAATCACAACCCATCCATCAGGAGTATAGTAACTCATCTCTCCATAACGAAACGCAACCTTCAGTCCCAATCCGTTCTTTATCTCTATAATTCCACTGTGATAAAAAGGCATGAACTGAAACTTACAGACAAGATAAGGAATATCAGGAAGACCATATCTCGCTGCAACATCGTCTCCACCCACTGCAGAAGAATAAATCAGGAGGGAATAATCACCGCTATAACTAATAAGGCTATCCAGTTGGACAAAGCGATATTCATCCTCTACCCCTGTCTGTGTCCACCCTGGTGGAAGGGAATCAAGATTGCCTGGATCTGCATCCTCAAAATCATTATCACCGAGTATTCCAGGAAGCCGTACCCACGGATTAAATGGCATTCCTCCCTTTCCATATACGCCATCAGGTGCAGAAGCATAATACATCATATTGAAGAGGGCACCTGTATGGTGGACAGGTCCAACAACAGCGTCAAAGATATTGGAAGAGAGTTCAGTATCCCTTACTCCATTCCAGGTTGAACCCCCATCTAACGATTGAAAAACCCCTGCTTCCGTTGCAGCAATTAGTAACGCATCGGAAATCCTCATATGAAATGAGAAATTGTTAATTCTTGCATCTCCGAAAACAGGAAGTGTATCATAGGCAACCCATTGAGAACTAAGGTCATCCTTTAGAAATAGATCCACTTCATCAAGAGCTTCTATGAGAGTCAAATCAAATTCATCAAAGTTCGCAACCAGGGAATGATTATGAGGGTCAAAGCCGAGATTCCTTGTAGGAAATACAGGTTCCTTCACCCAGATAACAACATCTCCTCCAACATTCCTTGCTCTAACACCTATCTGTCGGTATTGCTGGAAGAATCCTTCGTCATGGGTCCAGATCGTTGCACCTTCATTTAACTGGACAGCCATAATCAATATAGGAATAACCAGCAACATCACTATTTTCCGTTTCATCTATAACCTCCTTTCCTATAATCCCAGCGTGAATGAGATGCGATGCAGGGATGGCATTACATTTCCATAGGTATATGAATAACCGAATTCAAAGGAACCTGCTTCAGTTTGCTGCGCAACACCCACACCAAAGTTGAAAGCGCCCACATCATCAGCACCGCCTCCTATTTGATATCCAGTCCTTACCTTGAGTAGATCAAGAATCGTAACCTCGGTTCCAACCGCATATCTCTCGAGATTATCACTCGGATGTATGAGGTCCGCTGCAAGGATTGCACTTATTTGTTCGGAATCATAAACTGTCATTGCAACCCCTCCACGAAAGACGATGGGAAGAGGATACGATATAAACTCCTGACCAGGGTCAACAATATCACCAGCCTCATAATCAGGATATGTTCCAGACGGTGTTAAATCAGCACCAAAGTGCTGTATGGAAAGTCCAATAATCAGGTCACGGAACTCGGTCTTATAATACCCACCAACATCCATTGCAAAGCCTGTAACATCATGTGGATTTCTTGAGTGGTCAGGATAATCTTCCCTTATCATCTTTAGATTAATACCAAAGGAGAAACGGTCAGTAAGGAAACGCGCATAGGAGATACCAGTCTGAAATGCCAGGTACTCAACAAAGATATTATTCCCTAATGGTTCTTCTGCAGTAGTTTCCTCCCATTTTCCACTGGAAAGACCGGAATAAAAGAATCCAAACACACCTGCAAAGCCCAGTGTTTGAGTAATAGCAACAGAATTTATTGCTATCCCATCCCAGAGATTCGTTCGGTCCGTAAAGATGGAGGTCCCGGTAGAGAGGGCAATCCCTGCGGGATTCCAGTAGATGGCCTCTGCATTATCACCAACAGCAGAAAAAGCCTGGGACATTCCCATTGACCTCGTTCCAATGCCTACATTAAGAAACTTGGCTCCTACTGATCCCACCTTGGAAAATTGACCAAGGAGGAGTAAAGGAACCAGACATAAAATTATTAGTATTCTCTTCATTTTCTCCTCCCTCATCTCATTATTAGCAACTTGCCAATCGTAGAATTAATCACTTCGGTTCCTTCCGGATTCGCTTGCTCTATCTTATAGACATATAATCCACTCGATACACTTATCTCGTTATCCGTCAATAGATCCCAATCTGCATCGCCTGATGAACCGATATGCCGTATCTCTCTTATCAAATCCCCGCTGAGACTGAATATCTTGATCCTGCAGTTCTGTGGCAGATACATAAATGTTATCCTGTTCTCATACTGAGCCTCCCAGGACGCAGAACCATAATAGGGATTCGGAACCACCTGAACAGAGTCAAGAGCGGTCCCAAGAGCAGACCTCACATACAGCGGGAGCTCAGCACCACCCTCATCCTTCATATAATTGCTCTTTCCGCTCTCCAGACTATCTGTGTCAAAAGCAGTAACAGCATAGTAGTACGGAATCCCGAGAGTAGCATTCTCATCCGTATATTCCCTCTGTATATTTGTCGTATCATACTCAGCAAGTAGTTCCCACTCACCAGGTCTCCAGGCACTCCTGTATACCCTGTATCCTACAAAATCTATCTTTCCTGCTATCGGATCAGGTGTAACCTCTGCTATCTTAGACCATATAAGATCAACCATTCCCTCACTCGCAGAATAATGTAACTCGGGAACCTCCGGGGGAACAGGAACGAGCCAATGTATATCCTCATCCGGTGCGGAAGGATGAATGGGATCCGAAGACACAGAACCCATATAATAGGCATCCATCGCATAGTCTGCCACCTGTCTCGCACCCAATCTCTCACCTGTTCCATAATAATCATCGGTTCCACCATTGAGTCCATAACCCACACCTGAGACATATACGAGCTTTAGGGTATCATAGGGTAGTAAGGTATATGGTCCGACAGTCTGCGCAAAACGATAATCAAACTCAGAGGCACCAATATCAAAGGGTGTGGCTAAATAGGTATAACCAAGGGACATAGAATGTTGAGCAGTCATATAATTATACTTATCCACATCGGTTCCAGGGTCGTTATTCCAGTTCCACCACTGGTGGGTAGAAACTAACGGATACCTTGCCGGATTCCCATCTGCATCTGTAAAGTATTGATCATCATCCTTGGGAGGGCCATAGATAAACCTGCCGAAGATATAGCCAGGGCATCGACCACCTTCACCCTCATCATCTCCTGGTTCTGCCGTATTATCAACATCATAGATATAGGACATATTCCTCGGCAGCAACACCGTATCGTTACTGGATATCAGAACTTCGTTCGCATCATCACCATATATCTGGTATTGATCAGGCACACCATCTGCTCCCTCTGTTGCTCCGTCCTGGGTAATCGTCCACTCATCGCTGGGAGATGGACGATAAGAAAATCCTGTCCATTCTCCTGCGGTATAACCATCAAAGGATACCATATCATCGATATGAAGATCTGTAGGATCTGCCTCACATACATCTGCATCCCAGCACCAGGTTACATATAGATTCAATTCACTCTCACTTCCTGCAACACCTGATTGGGATTTGTCCCATACTATGTAATACTCATAGGCAATGAAATCCCCATATTCCGGAACAGACCACTGATATGCCTTCTGGGTTATATGTAAACCCAATGGGTAAGCATTGAAAGTAGCACCCCAATCATTGAATGTAGATACAATATCACTCTGTGAAACACCTGTGCCAATAAAAGCCCAGGAACCATCGTCTGGTTCAAACTCATAGTTTCCATAATCACAGTGGGAGACATACTTGGTTCCAGCTACCTCAGCACCAAGCCAGAGACGACCCTCCCATTGATAATAAAAACCGAATCCGCCAGGGTAATCAAAAGAGGGATTACCCGTGGAAGAAGCATTCGCATCACCGTAACTACCAAAGTTTGACTCAACCGTCCAGACCCCTCCAACGGTATGCGGAACAAACCCATACACATCCGCCTTTGCTCTCCCTTGCGGGGTCGCTACTCTGGTTTTACCTGTCGTTTGAATCGTAAATAGCAACAACAAACCGAATATAACCGTTTTCTTCATTGATTACACCTCCTTACCATTTCACGGAAAGGCCTACTCTCATAAACCTCTTGGCAGAATAAACCCGTGGATCATTATAGGACCCGGATGGATCACCATAGGCATTATACCAACTTGAATTTAAGTAGCCTCTTACGATATTTTCATGTTCAAAGAGATGATACACATCACCAAAAAGACCAACCTTCAACTGTCCAATCTCAAGGTCCTTAGAGACCCTCAGGTTCGTCTGGAAGGTATATGGGAGTCTCTCTGCGTTTATCAGCTGCACCCTTGTCCTTGATGGAGGAGTCCAGGGCAGTCCGCTACCATAAGCAGACGTGATAGTAATACCAAAGTTATCAAGCCCGGGGACACCAAAGAGTGCCTCACCCTCAGGCGAATGTAGTCCAAAATTGGCATTAATAGTATGTCTCTGGTCCCACTCAAGATAATGTTCTTCAGTAGGAACCACATATCCGGCCCAGACATAATCATAATTCTGGCGAGTTGATGAAGACTTACCCCTTGCTACACCAAAGGAATAATTGATGTTCCAGGTGAGCCAGGCAGGGGTTCCACCTCTCCTCTTTGAGAAGTTCACCTCTATACCTCTTGCACTACCGTAATCAGCATTTGTGTACAATGTATAATAATTGACCATTGTATAGAATATCTGTTCTGTATCGGTTAGCCCTGCTATATCCCTCATATATGCGGTAACATCTATCAGTATCTCATCGTTGAATGCATGCTGGATTCCAAACTCATAGGAGACCGTCTTCTCTGGTTCTATATTTGGATTCCCACACATAGGGAAAGCACCGCTAAAGTCATAGTTTTGATTCCGGAACATATACACCATAGGCGGCGCCTGGAAGTAATGTCCATAGGTGAAGTGGAATTTATCATACTCTGTGATAGGGAAGGATAGACCAACCCTTGGACTTATCGCCCAGCGTGCTTCTGCACGGACAGGATTCAATATCTCTCCTCCGGAGGTTGGGTCTGTTACAGGATCGTCTGGATCCCCCGGAATATTATTGGCGTTTGCGTTGAAGTAATCAAACCTCAAACCCGCATTCAACACGAATGATTCCCGCTCTAATTTATCCTGGATATAGGCTGCAGCTCTGTATGGCTTATTTTCTACCCAGTCCATATACACATTACCACCTGAAGCCATATCTGCACCATAGTCAAAGAGGGTATAGTATTTCCCGGATATACCTGCTTTGATTTCATGTATCCTTCCTATCTGTGCGGTAAGGTCCCATCTACCTGTATATATCTCCTTCTTATCATAACCCCAGGCAAGACGGTAATATCCCTGATGAATATACCCATTGAAATTTGCAGTTCTCGTAAAGGGATAGCTGAGGTCAGGCCATCTTTGAGTTCTTTCTATTCCGTTTATCTCTACGGTATCGTTATTATCCACATCGGTAAAATCATCTATTCCGTCTTTATCGGCATCGTCTATAACACCGTCATTATTAAGGTCATAGGTTCCATCCTCAAAAACATTATACAAAAGATCAGTGGTGTAGTTATTGAACTTGAATTCATGAATGACCTTTGGATTAATCGCATGGGTAAGATTTACCCCATAGGAATAAGTGCAGGCTTTAGACTTATATAAATCATCAAGGTTGAACTTCCATTGTGCACCATAAGCATTGTATTCAGTCCTGTGATATAAGCCGTGGAGAATGACCTTGAATGCCTGTGTTGGCTTAAAACTCAATTTGCCTGTATATGTATATTCCCAATCATCATAGTTTGGATGATGGCCGTCATCTGTCGTATACTCTCCCCCGAGGAAGAATCGTAACTTCTTACCCAATAAAGGACCACTAAAGGTAAAATCAAACCTCTTCATCTTTTCCGGTCGCCAATCCTCTGATACGAGGGTATCATTCACAAAGATCGTATCCACCCTGCCACCTGGCTGAGTATATGCTAATACATCAAACTCCTCCTCAAGATCGGTGGTATCCGAACCATCCGGAGAAATGTAACAATAAACCGTATCCGTCTCATCAGGTGAGACACTGATATAATAATCTCTGTAGGGAATAAAATTCCCATAATTTGCCTCAGCTGTCGATACGGTCAGATAGGTTGTATCACAGGATTCATTGTTGTCGAGGAATTTCTGCAATCTTTCTATTCCAAAGGCATCATTGGTTCTTGCCTTCAAGGTGAAATGGAACTTCGAACCACCACCCTTGGTTATCACATTGATCACACCCGATTGTGCACTTCCATATTCTGCTCCAAATCCACCTGTATACACTGCGGTTTCCTGAACGGATTCCTGTGGAATATGGGAATCAAATCCACCGGTCATCGGGTCAACCATTTCAACCCCATTCACCACATACACGATCTCCGTTGACCTGCCCCCACGAACATGAAGTCCTCCGGTAGAAATTACACCAGCCTGTTGAGCAACAACACCCTCAACCGTATTGACGGGTGTAGCCTCCATATCCTCTGCAGAAACAATCGAAACCGAAGTTGTTGCATCCTTCTTAATAATCGGCTTTTTAGCCTTAATCGTAACACCCTTTACCTTTATAGCTTCTGTCTCAAGAGCAAACTCAAGTGTTCGAGTTAAATCAGCTTCAATGATTACACCTGTTATTGTAAGAGATCGGTAACCTATCATTCGAGCGGTTACATCATATCTATCCGGAGAAACACTCAGGATTACAAAGTAACCGTCCGGGTCCGTTGCAGCACCCATTGTTGTTCCCTCTACGATGACATTGACACCGGGTAGGCCTTCTCCAGTACTTGCATCATAAACTCTACCCACTATCTTACCAGTTGTCGCTCCAAATAGGGATACTACAAGGACGCACATAAAGAGTAAGACAAACTTACGCATATAACACCCCCTTATTTAGGTTTGCTTTTCTATACTTCCAACCTAATAACACTTTTGACGCTCGGTGTTCACGGCTTTCATTCTCGAATTCTAACCCCCTATTTTCTTGTAGCCTTTTTGTCATATATTCATTAATAATTATACATCTATATAGATTTGTCAAGGGTCTTTTTTAATTTTTTTGGTCGCAAGGAGTTCTCGAAACTCCTCCTGGTGAGGAGAAATAGTAATTGCTTCCTTGCGGCTAATAAGTCCCTTTATTATCAATTCTACAAGGGTTGCATTGGTGGTCTTCATACCCTCCTTTGTTCTTGTTTGCATTATGGAATACAATTGATGGGTCTTTGCTTCTCTGATAAGTTTTCTTACCGCAGCGATTGACACAAGAACCTCTACCACCGGAATCAACCCACCCCCTTTAGCCTTCCTTATAAGATTCTGCGAAACAACACCAATAAGATTGGCAGAAAGTTGAAGCCGAACCTGCCGCTGCTGGTGAAGAGGGAAAATATTTATTACACGATCTATTGTCTGGATTGCGTCTTTGGTATGGAGTGTGGAAAGAACAAGATGTCCGGTTTCTGCTGCAGTTATAGTCATCATAATAGAATCCCTATCCCTCATCTCACCCACTACAATTACATCGGGGTCCTGCCGCAATGAATATTTAATAGCCGAAGAAAAGGAATGTGTGTCCCTCCCAACAGCCCTCTGATCAATGACAGCCATTTTATCCTCATAGATAAACTCTATTGGGTCCTCAATCGTGATTATATGACAGGTATCTCTCCTATTTCTGTAATCAATCATTGAGGCAATTGTAGTGGACTTTCCACAACCCGATGGTCCGGTCACCAGGAGAAGTCCCCTTGGCTTCATAGCGAATTCCTTCAATATTGGAGGAAGACTCAACTGGTCTATATCAGGAATCTCCGAAGGGATTAAACGAAATACAACCCCTACATTTCTTCTCTGTGAAAAGACATTTACCCTGAATCGAGAAAGACCGGGAACATTAACCGCAAGGTCCATCTCTTTATTCTTCTCGAATTGCTCTACCTGATGATGTGACATCACCGATTTGGCAACCTCCATCGTATCCTCATTAGTTAATGCACCATATTTTTCCAATCTAACCAATTCACGGTCTATTCTCATAACAGGAACAGTACCTGCTTTTAGAATAAGATCCGAGGCTCCCTTTCTCTTCATTTCACTTAACAGGTCGCCTATATTCACACCCATTTAACCTCTGGCGAGAGAAGATTCAAAAGCCTTAGGGTTTGAAGCCTTGGAAAGGGCCTCTTCATAGTCCACATACCCTCGGAGGTAGAGCTCTTTTAATGAATCATCTAATAACTTCATACCATACTTAGCACCCGCTTTTATCATATTATAAATCTGTTCAACCTTGCCCTCTCTAATAGCACTTGAAATCCCCTTTGTTCCTATCAGTACCTCAAATGCTGCGACTCTTCCTGTACCATCAGAACGACGTAGCAGGGTCTGGGAGATAATAGCCCGTACAGTGGATGCAAACTGTAATCTGATCTGCTGTTGATGCTCCGGTCCAAAGACATCCACGATCCTATCCACTGTCTGCGGGGCATCGGGAGTATGGAGAGTTGAGAATACCAGGGCTCCCATTTCTGCCGCATTAAGGGCACGGGATATGGTCTCCAGGTCTCTCATTTCTCCTACCATTATTATATCGGGATTTTGCCTGACTACCCTTTTCAGGGCTTCTTCAAAAGAAAAGGTATCCACTCCTATTGCTCGCTGTTCTATCACACTTTCTTTATCCTCAAACACATATTCTATAGGGTCTTCTATAGTAACTATGTGTCGTTTTTTCTGTCGGTTTATCTCCTCTATCATAGCAGCAAGCGTCGTGGATTTCCCCACACCGGTAGGGCCTGTAACAAGGACAAAACCCCGGGAGTATAAAGCAATATCCCTTAATATATCCGGAAGTCCCCATTCATCAATGCTTTTTATCTTCAAGGGTATAACCCTTACTGCCGACCCAACCCTTCCACGCTGAAGGAAGACATTTATTCTAAATCGCGCCAGGCCTTCAAGTTCATAAGCAATATCAAGCTCAAGCTCTTTTCTAAATCGTTCCTTTTGCTCTTCTGTCATTATAGGAAAGATAAGTTCTTTCACTCCATCCGAACCGAATATTTCATACTCTTTTAATCTCTGCAATTTACCTTTAGTCCTTATTATCGGAGGTTCCCCTACCTTAAGATGGAGGTCAGAGCCATCCTTCTCTATAACCTCTTTCAGGTATCCGTCAATCTCTGGAGCCATCGTGGTGCCCAATACACCCGAAAGGATTCGAACCTTCAACCTTCCCGGCCGGAGCGGGACGCTCTATCCATTGAGCTACGGGTGCAATGTTAGTCATTAAAACCAATCCTCTCAATCTCTTTTTTCAGCCTCCTTGGAGCCTTATAGGTAGGAACCAACCTGTCAGGTATCTTAACTACCTCTTTTGTCTTTGGATTTCTGCCTATCTTTCCTTTCCTGAATCTGTTTTCAAAGACTCCAAAGCCACGCAGTTCAAGGCGGTCATTATTGTAGAAAACATCTTTAACCTCTTCCATAAATGCTTCAATAATTGTTCTGACTTCTTGCACTGGGATTCCAGTTCCTTTAGAAATATTTTCAACAATATCTGCCTTTGTCCTGGTCATATTTCCTCCTTGTTCGAGTTTTTATATTATTCTATAAGTAAACTTCTTGTAAATGTCAAGCATTTTTCTTCTACTCTTCACCATATATCCAGCATAATTCTCAAGAGGGAATTCTTTATCCGTTCTGCCACAGAACTAATTGCTACTGTTTCATCTTCCTCGGCAGGATATACCACTGATTCATCTATACCTTTCTCCCATTCAACTTCTTCTTTTGATGTATCAGCCAAAGAAAACCTCGACTTAACACTCAAACGGTACTCTTCGATATCTCCGGAACTATTGTATGCGCTTGGCTGTCTTGTATACTCTGTGATAATTCCCTTAAGAATAAAATCACCTGGCGATTCCATCCTCACCCTACCATCCTTGATAAAGGCATCAAGCAATTCATCTGTGAGTATCCTCTCAATATCGGCATTCTGGGTTTGATTCTCCAGCGGGGCAATCGATAGAGTATGTGGAAAAACACCACTCTTAAAGGAATAGGTGCAGGAGGATACAACACATAAGACTAAGATTGCATAAAAAGCAAAGAACCTATTCATACAACTTGCCACGCCAATCCTTTATTTCTGCCTTCTTTCTCAGGTCATAGAGCCATCCATGGTAGAAAACGGTTTGCTTTTCCATCTGGAGATTTTGCGCATATTCGGGAATCATTTCCTTAAGATATTCATCAGAGAGTTCCTTCCTATCCCTTACCTTTATTATATATACATATCTACCAACCCCTATAGGCGGAGACGCCTTACCCTCTCTCAGGTTAGAAGCAAGATAAACTATCTTTTCCGGAAGGTCGATCCCTTTATCCTTATAGTTTCTCAAGGTAAAATAAGGGGTAGAATGCCTTTCACCCTTTGTAGGATGTCTTGGAAGCCTATCTCCCTTGAAGATATTCCTCGCATACTCCCTGGCTGATTCTCGTGCTTCTCTTAAAAGCATTGTATCTATAACCTCTTCTCTTATCTCTGCAAAAGCAGGAATTCCTCTAATAACATCTTCAACCCAGAATAAATAGAGGGAATCTCTCCCTACAAGAGGATAGGAGATCTCACCCTCCTCTACTTCGTCCAGGAATGTTCCGAAATCTACATCAATATCTGGTAGATAGCCGATCCCATATGTTAGATAGGAGGGTGTATATTTTTCCGGAATATGAATAATCGAATCATCTCTCAATGTCCTTGCCACAGATACTATCTCTGTCTGAACCTTCATATAAGCCTCAGTTGAAGGGAACAATGGAAGGAATATCTCCTTTAGATTCAACCTGTTCCTTTCCCTATTAATGAGTTTGAAGATATGAAGCCCTTCTTCTGATTGGACAGGCCCTGTAATCTCTCCTGTTTTAGTGCCAAGTAGAGCATTTGTAAATCTGGATCGAAGGCCTTTTATCGGAATCCATCCATTAAAGAGGATTCTACCTTCAGGAAGATACGAATAAATCCTGACCAGGGTATCAAAAGGAACATTTTCGGCTCGTTTTATGATTGAACGGGCAAGATCCATTCTGGAGTTAATCATCTCCTCATCTATGTCCACAGGGAAAGAGAGATATCCCAATCTCACCCATTCTTCCCTCCTGAATAAATCCTGATTATTGGAATAGAAAACTTCCGGGGAGATAGTGGGCTCTTCCTTTATCCATTCATTTACAGGTATTCGTATATACTCCACTCTAAATTGAAGGGAATCCTCCATAAGGTTTTCTATAAGTTCGTTATTGGTAATCCTGACGAGGGAGTTTATCTCTCCTGCGAGTATCCCTTTCGGAACATTCTCCTTGATCTGTTGTGCATAGTCGCTTACGAATCGAGATGCTCTGGGACTCGTAAGTATCTGGTAATACCTATTATAATCAAACTGACCACCAATCCAGAAGGTAGTATCTGCAAGTATCTCCTGGGGTGGGGAATTCTTGACAATATCGATCACCTGTTCATCCGAAACAAAGATATCCCTTTTATTCAGTTGTTCATTCAGTATCTCTTCCATTATTAACTGATTGACTATCTGGTCGGATAATCTTCTCTCTTTTAAGGGGTCAATACCAACAGCACCGCTAATCATCCTTATATTACTATTCAGGACACTGCTGTACTGCCGATAATCTATACCCTTACCGTTTACTTCTGCAATCAGATTCCTGCTCCTCTCATCTCCAGACCTTATCATATTAGACCCAAAACCAAAGAATATAAACAACACAAAAATTACAGCAATTACCCACATAAAGTATTTGGTTGTTTTTCGAAGTTTCTGCATTATCATTTTTTACCTCCTTTATATTTCACCACAAAGACACAAAGAACACAAAGAAAATTTAAGAATATAGAAAACTTTTAACTCCTCAGTATTCACTGCGTTTTTGTTGGTGGATTCTATCCATTTACCAATCTTATTATACCGTCTTTCAATACAGATTCATTAAAATTTATCAACAGTCCCAACCATTTATTTGATAGTCTCAGATAAGTCAGTAATTGGGCTTTGTGAATAGGTTCAATATTCTCGACGGTTTTCAATTCAACAATAACCTTATCTTCAATCAAAATATCAATTCTGTATCCACACTCCAAATTAATATCTTTATATCTCACCTGTAATGGAGATTGTCGTTTTATATCGAATCCTCTAAATTTAATTTCATAGCACAAACATTCTTCATAGGCTGATTCCAACAATCCAGGGCCCAGAGTTTTATGCACTTCGATTGCAGCCCCAATTATCTCTCTGGAAAGTTTATTACAAATATTTTTTGTTTCCTTTGTGACCTTTGTGCCTTTGTGGTGATTAATATTCAAAGTCTGCTCCCTTTAAATATTCAACGAGTGATTCCAACCTCTTTATTACCCTCTTTTTACCCAGAATCCCCATCAGGGCAAAAATGCCGGGACCAACGGTCACCCCACTTATGCCAAGCCTTATCGGATGGATTAGCTCTGATGCCTTGCAATTTAGTTCTTCAGCAAGGTTTCTTATCACATTCTCCAACCCATTTTCATCAAAGTTCGCAAGTTCCTTTAATTGTTTTATCAATTTCTTCATCTTCTCTTCCAACCCTTTGTCAAAATGCTTTTTTGCACCTTCCTCGTCATAACTGAAATCATCGGAGAAGAAATAATATCCTCTAACCAGAAAGTCCTTAAACTTCTTGATACGTTTTCCCAAAGCCTCGATCACTTTTATGAGATAATCTTTATCTCTTTCGGAAATTCCATTATTATATAAATATTCTGATAGCCGTGATGCAACCTCCTCCCTACCTAACTTAGCCATCCATGCACCATTAAGCCACTCCAATCGTTCAATATCAAAGATGGCAGGCTTTATTTGAATACTATCTAATGAAAATCGTTCGATCAATTCTTCAAGAGAGAATATCTCCTCCTCTGTCTTCGGTGACCAGCCGAGGAAGGCAAGATAATTGACGAATGCCTCAGGGAGGATACCTTCATTCTTATAATATGATAGGGAGACAGCACCATGCCTCTTTGAGAGTTTTGAATGATCTTCCCCGAGAATGAGAGGGATATGTCCAAACTCCGGAAAACTCCATCCGAATGCATTATAGAGGAGAATCTGTTTTGGGGTATTTGTGATATGGTCATCTCCACGAAGCACATGTGTAATACCCATTCTGTAATCATCTACCACAACAGCAAGGTTATAGGTAGGGGAGCCATCCGACTTTATGAGAACAAAGTCCTCTATCTGTGAATTATCCCTTTGAATCTTCCCGTGAATCAGGTCATCATAAGAAGTAAACCCTTGCGGGACATTAAACCTTAGTGCCTTTGGTCTTCCCTCTTCCTCAAATCTCTTTCTTTCTTCATCCGTCAGATGATAGCATCTCCTATCATATATCCATCCCTTACCAGATTTAAAAATGGTCTCTTTCCTATCATCTATCTCTTCCGGTAAACAATAACACCAGTATGCATAACCTTTCTCCAGTAATTCCATCCCTCTTTTCTTGTAATCATCAAAATAGTCGGACTGGTAAAGAATATCTCCTTCCCAATCAAGGTTCATCCAGGAGAGTCCTTCTATAATGGATTTTACCATCTCTTCCCTTGAACGTTTTATATCTGTATCCTCAACCCTGAGTAGAAAATCGCCTTTATTCCCCCGCGCAAAGAGATAATTAAACAGGGCTGTTCTTGCAGTTCCCACATGTAAATATCCAGTTGGTGAAGGAGCAATACGAACCCTCACTATTTTCTCATCTACCATCTATTTTCCCATAAGTTTTTGGTTTTATAATACATAGTATTAGAAGCAAGTCAAGCCCTCATGGAAAATCAGACAACCCCCATTTTTTAACCACAGAGGGCACAGAGAACGAAAGAGCCCCACCATTCCCATTTATTTTTTGTGTTTTCAGAGGAAGAAAGGGAGAAAAAGAATTTTGTAGGGGCGAGGCCTCCTCGCCCTCTGTAGGAGCGACTTCCCAGTCGCGATCTGTGGGAGCGGGTTTCTGCCCGCGATTTATTTGATGGAGTAGGGGCGACTCGTTGAATCGCCCTCCCTAAAACGGCGAGCCACCGGCTCGCCCCTACATAAAAACGAAGAAACTCCAAATAATGCGGCGCCCCTTGCAATAGGGCGGAATTCTGTTATAATTTACCATTATGTTAGAAAATCTTACGGATAGAATAAAACAGATAGCAAGGAGTCTATCGGGCAGGGGAAGATTAAAAAAGTCCGATATAGAAAAAGGAATGCGTGATATCCGTCGCGCACTCATTGAAGCAGATGTCAACCTTCAGGTAGCAAGGGATTTTACAAAAGGGGTTGAAGAGGAAGCAATCAATCAGAAGGTATATGAGAGTTTCACCCCTGCCGAGATGCTGCTTAAGATAGTCGGAGAAAAACTTATAGAACTCATCGGCAAGGTAGAACCATTAAAACTTGACTACCAACCTGCATCAATCCTTCTTGTCGGGCTTCAAGGTTCAGGAAAGACAACCACAGCAATAAAACTTGCAGTCCACCTGAAAAAACAGGGACGAAAGCCATACCTCATACCCGCTGATGTAAAGAGACCCGCAGCCTTTGAACAACTCCGGGATTTAGCAGAAAGGGAAGAACTCCCTTATTTTGGGACAAGGCTTGATAATGAGGTTAAACTCTGTAAACAGGCTCTGACTCAATCGGTCCTAAGACGATACGATACACTGATATTTGATACGGCAGGGAGATTACATATCGACACGGAAATGATCAATCAGGTCAAAAAGATAAAAAATACGGTAAACCCCTCTGAGGTCTTACTCATTGCCGATGGAATGACAGGACAGGATGCAGTCAATATTGCCGGAGAGTTCGATAAGCAAGTAGGTATCACAGGTATTATCCTTACCAAGATGGATGGTGATGCAAGGGGTGGTGCTGCATTATCAATGAGAGCCGTAACCGGTAAACCAATAAAATTTCTCGGTATAGGAGAAAAGCCCTCTGACCTTCAACTGTTGCATCCGGAAAGACTCGCTTCAAGAATCCTTGGAATGGGTGATATCAGAACACTCCAGGAAAAAGCAGAAAAATCAATAGAAGAGGAGAAGGCAAAGGAGTTCCAGAAAAAACTAAAGGAAGCAAAACTGGATTTAGATGACTTCCTACACCAGATAAAAAGTATAAAGAATATGGGACCTATCGAAGACCTCCTTGATATGATACCAGGCGGCAAGGACTTAAAAAAACTTATGGATGAGAAACAACTCATCCGAACAGAGGCTATCATCCAGTCAATGACTCTGGATGAACGACGCAATCCAAAGGTCCTAAATGCCTCCAGAAAAAGAAGGATTGCCGGAGGGAGCGGAACATCGGTTCAGGAGATAAATCAATTAATGAAGGAATATGAGATGGTAAAGAAAATGATGAAACAGATGAAGGGGCGTAGCCCCTCGGGGCCTGTTCTTTCGGGTCAGGGACCCCTGGGTCGTGGGCCAATGATGCCACCGTCTTTCTTTGGGTAATGGAACAGGTCTTGCACAAATTTATTTCTCCTCTTCATTCTCTGTATCCTCTGCGTCTCCGTTGTTGTGAAATAAAGGTGTGAGGTGATAAGGCATTTTGCATTTTCCAATTTACAGTTTTCATTTTTCATTGGAGCAAAGCAACTATCTCTGTGGCCTCTGTGGTTAAAAAATGGGGGCAGGGTGGATTTTCTTCCACTCGAACCCTTAAAAAAATGAATATACTGATATTAATTATCTCTTATATAATAATGTTCATCGGAGTTCTTGGTTGTATCTTACCTATGCTGCCAGGGACTCCTTTAGTTTTCTTGGGGATATTCCTTTATGCATGGAAGACGCATTTTACGGTCATATCTGTAAATCTTCTGTTGATATTCCTCATTATAACAGTTATCACTGTTTTCCTTGATTATATCGCTGGTTCCATCGGAGCAAAGAAACTGGGTTCAACAAGGTTTGGGGTGGTAGGGGCTTTCCTGGGAGCCACAATAGGAATCTTATTCTTTGCCCCCTGGGGAATACTGATTGGTCCACCCCTTGGAGCATTGACAGGTGAACTTATAAGGGGGAAGAATATAAAGGATGCCACAAAGGCTTCTACCGGAGCAGTCCTCGGGATTCTCGGTGGGTCCCTGACCAAGATAATAATCTCCCTTATTATGATGGGCTTCTTTACTGTCCGGGTTTTCTGACCCCCCCATCCCAGTTTATAGCCACTGTTTCTGCACGGTTTAAGAAAGGGGTTTTGTTGCCCATCCCCACACCCAAAAATTTAACCGCAGATTAACACAGATAAACGAAAGAGCCCATCACCACCCCTTTTTTCTCGCAAAGAACGCAAAGCAAGCAAAGACCGCAAAGAAAAAATGATTTGTAGGAGCGACTTCCCAGTCGCGATTTGTGGGAGGGGGCTTCTGCCCGCGAAAAATGAGCCCGAAAGGGCGCTTCTACAATACGTAGGGGCGTTCAATTGAACGCCCCTACAAGAATCGATCGGACCTTTCTATTTAATCAGAACCACTTTCTCTCTCAAGACAACATCCCCTTCTATCTTTCCTCTTATAAAATATACACCTGATGATAGAGAATGTAATGGAAGAATGAGTGCCCTCTTTCCTTGAGAAAAAGACTCACTTATATGCTTTACCATTCTTCCACATTTATCATAGATCCTAAGATTTACTTCGCTCCTCTCCTTTAACCTGAGTTCCATCGATAAGATACCATTCACCACAATGGAATTCTTTAAGGTAAGACCATTTTCTAATATACGTTCTCCTATCCCGGAGGTATAGTTCCAGTGAATATCTTCCAAAGGGTCAGAAGGATGATATGGATCGCTATTGGTCGCACCTTGATAATACATCATAAGTGCATAATCCCTGAGTTGACGCGCTCCTGGCAGATAACCCCTATCATATCCTAAATCCACACCACCATTCAAGCCCTGACCTATCCCTGTAACAAGAACGAAATGCAGGGTATCTCCATCAGCAATGGAATAAGGTCCATGGGTTAATAGAAAGCGATAATCAAATACTCCTGCACCTAAATCATAGGGATGAGGCAGAAATCTATAACCAAAGGACATTACATGTTGTCCAATCATATATTCAAACTTATCCGTATCGGTTCCAGGGTCATTATTCCAGTTCCACCATTGGTGAGAGGTAGGTCTTGGGAGTCGGCAGGGATTTCCTACTCCATCAGTCCATACTGAATCATAGGGAGATTCCGGGGCATAGAGCATAGAACCAAAGATAAAACCAGCAGATAAACCATTATCCGTTGAATCATTACCCGGTTCATTGGGATTATCCCCATCAAGCATAAAGGACATATCCCTCCACACCTGTTGCGTATCACCCAGGATGGTCCATTCATTGGGGTCATCGCCAAACAGGCATATCTGGTCTGCAATCCCATCCGGAACATTAAGAGTGGTATCCTGAAGAATGGTATAATCATCCGATGGCGAAGGATAATTCACAAGCGTATCCCATTCCCTTCCGGTCCAGCCATCATAACACACGAGGTCATCAATATGGAGATTGGTAGGATCAGCCTCAGAAATATCAGCATCAAAGGTTATAGAGAAGTAGAAATCATCAAGCACAGCGGGTGCTCCAATATCTGAATGAGAACGCTTATATATCACATCAAACTCATAGGCAATTATATGTGCAGCAGGCCCTTCCCTCCAGGAGAGTGCCCGCTGAATAACCTTTATCCCTATTGCCCTGCCCATATTAAGTGCACCCCAGTCGTGGTAAGCAGATACGATATCAAAGTCAGACTTCTCAGGGCCAATGGTAATCCATCCCTCTGGCTCCCATTCATAATTTCCATAGTCACAGTGAGAAACATAAGGGGTTCCATTATAATTGGTCCCAACCCAGAGCCTGCCCTCCCAGAGATAGTAATTCCAGACACTCCCAGGCCAGTCATAGGAGGGATTGCCGGTGGAAGAAGCATTAGCATCACCAAATGCTCCAAAGTTGGAGACATGCGTCCAGAGATCACCGGTTACGATCTCCCTGGATTGGTATACGCTTGTGCTATCAAAGTAGGTCGATACCTGCCATTCCATTACCGAACTCATCCCTTCCGGACTCTCATATATGGAACGTATCCCATAGACATATATAGTATCATTCATCACAAGGGTATCACTATAATAGGTCCCAACATAAAGGGATTCAATCTGAGTAAAATTGGCATCGGATATCAATCTCCGATAGAGTCTGAATCCAATAAGCCCTCTATTATCAGGAGAGCCCTTCAGGTTTTTTATAAAGTCCTTTTTATTAACATTCGGTAATGACCAGAACAGAAAAGCAACACTATCCCCACCCATTCCCCTGAAGGATAAGGGAGGAGGAAATTGGGTTGGATGTCCAGATGCTATATTCGAAGGACCACTCGTCCCATTCTCATAAACCCCATTAACATAGTAATAATATGTGGATTCATTAAGGACACTGTTGTCAATATAGAAGGTTGTATCCACTGATACAAGAAACCCGAACGAAGTGGTGTCATTTACGGAGCGATATAGGTCATAATTGAGTAGATGACGGGGCTCATCTTTGCAAATCTCTGGTTCTCGAACCACTGGTTCATCCCAGACAAGTTCAACTGTATCCTTCCTGTAATCCCCTATCACCTCTAAATCCCTGGGAGGTAAGAAAGACCAGGACTTTGTATCTATGAGATAATACCCTGCCTGAGTGAGTAATGGGAAGATATAGACCACCTCGTGGTCAATGGGTATGAACGCCTCATTATACGAATCAAGGGTGATGAATTCAGAGATTGTATCCGTTGAGGAACA
>JAGLZA010000279.1 GCA_023131835.1 Caldifarciminota bacterium | reverse complement strand
TTTTCAATTGGAGCGAAGCGACTACCTCTGTGGTTAAAAAATAGGGGGGTTGTCAGGGTCTCCTCTGTGTTCTCTAAAAACACAAAATTTAAAAGGGAGTGGTTGGGCTCTGTGCCCTCTGTGACCTCTGTGGTTAAAAAATAGGGGGAAGGGTGGTGCACTCTTCTCTCTCTGAATTACAAAAATCAGGGTGGTGAGGGGCTTTGTGTCCTCTGTGTCTTTGTGGTAAAAAAAGGGGGTAGTGGTGTGTTCTTATTTCCCTTGAATTACAAATCAAGGGGGTAGTGAAGGGCTTTGTGTCCTCTGTGTCTCTGTGGCAAAAAATTAGGGGATAGTGTGGGCTTTAAAAAATTATAAAAGAGGAAATTCCCCACTTGAATTTATTTTAAAACTTGATAATATAGTAGAAGGACTCTAAATCTTTTAAGAAAATAGCGGATAACATGAGCAAGTAACAATGAATAATAACCAGGAGAGTTGCAAGAGTCAGGTATCGTGAATCAAATAACTGGTCAGAGGAAATAACAAAGAAAGCCGAAAAAGGTGAGTTGATGCTGCACAATTTTACACTTTGCATTTTTAATTTTATACTGGAGATAAGTAATCTTCTATGCGTCTCTCCAGCAAAAAAATAACAGGAGGATGTATGTTCGATAAGGTAAAGAAAAGGGATGGGAGAATAGTTCCCTATGAGAAGGAAAAGATTGTTCAGGCTATTTTCAAAGCAGCACAATCTGTTGGAGGAACGGATATAGAGTTAGCAAGAAGACTGGCGGCAAAAGTAGAATCTCGCCTTGAAGAACAACTAAAAGGTGAAATACCAGATGTCGAAATAATTCAGGATGCAGTAGAGAAAACACTGATAGCACAGGGACACGCAGTCACAGCTAAGGCATATATCCTTTATCGTCAGAAGAGGAAAGAAATAAGAGAAGCAAAGACCCTCCTTACCGGTGTGGAAGATGATATAAAACTCAACCTGAATGCACTAAAGGTCCTGGAACAACGGTATCTATTAAAGGACCCTGAAGGAAGGGTATTGGAAACCCCAAGCGAAATGATTCAACGGGTAGCCTCCAATGTAGCCCAGGCAGAATTACTCTACGGCGGAGAAGAAGATGTAGAAAAATGGTCAAGGGCATTCTATGAACTTATGAGAGCACTCCTGTTCTTCCCAAATTCCCCCACTCTTATGAATGCTGGGACCTCTCTCCAGCAACTCTCAGCCTGTTTTGTTCTTCCTATCGCGGACTCTATGGAGGATATCTTTGATGCTGTAAAATACACTGCTTTGATACACAAAAGCGGAGGAGGAACCGGCTTTTCCTTCTCACGGCTACGTCCGAGTGAAGATATTGTTCAATCTACAGGCGGTATTGCCTCCGGACCTCTCTCCTTTATGCGAGTATTCGATGTGGCAACAGATGTAATCAAACAGGGAGGAAGGAGAAGAGGTGCAAATATGGGAATACTCCGCTATGATCATCCTGATATCCTTGATTTTATTACAGCAAAGGATAAAACTGACCTGTTTAGTAATTTCAATATTTCGGTAGGGATAGATGAAGACTTTATGAAAGCGGTGGAGAAAAATGAACAAATACAACTCAAAAATCCAAGAACCAATGAAACAGTGAGAACCGTTAAGGCAAGGGCAATATTTGACCTCCTTGTTTATAATGCCTGGAAAACTGGTGATCCGGGAATTGTATTCTTAGACCGATTGAACAGGGATAATCCGACACCTCATATCGGAGAAATAGAGAGCACTAACCCTTGTGTTACCGGAGACGCTTTAGTTTCGACTGAATTAGGCCTGGAAAGGATGGAGGATCTGGTTGAGAGATGTCAGGAACAAGATCCCCGAATAATTACTGATGACCGCATATCTGTAAATAAAGAAAAGGATTCTCTACCATTAAATGGAAAATTCGGAACAACCAGTAGACCAATCTCCCGGGCATTTTGTACAGGTATTAAGGAAGTCTATAGGATAGAGACAGAGAATGGTTATGAACTAAAAGCCACAGCAGACCATCAATTAATGACCGAACAGGGGTGGAAAAAGATCCAGGATTTAACCCCAGGAGATAGCGTTTTAATTCAATCTGATGAGGGTGAATTCAATAAAGACTATAGATTGCCCTTTGAGGTAAAAAATGAGTTTTCAGGAGAGAATGGAAAGAGATACCAATTCAACCTTCCTGATGAATGGAGTAAGGAATTAGGAGAAGTAATTGGTTGGTTGATTGGAGATGGCTGGATGAGAAATGGAGATAAGAATTGCAGGGTTGGTTTTTGTTTTGGGCAAGACTCATTAGAAGTCTTAAATAAATTTAAGCCAATCTTGAATAAATGGAATAATTCTGATATCAAAGAGATAAAAAGGGAAAACGGGGTTTATCATCTATCCTATCACAGTAAATTCTTTGTGGAATTCTTTGAAAAACTTGGTGTAAGGAACTGCAAATCAGAGAAAAAGAGAGTACCGACCACTTTATTTACTGCCCCCAGAGAAGCTGTAATTGGATTTATGCGCGGGTTGTTTTCAGCTGATGGCACTGTCAGAGATAATCCAAAACCCAATAGTTCCTGGTTAGCCCTGACTTCAAAGAGCATAGAATTGTTAAAAGGAGTCCAACTCTTACTCTTAAATCTGGGAATAAAAAGTAAAATCTTGGAGCGCTCAAGGGAACCAAGGAAAGGAACTTTCACCTACACAACTGTCAATGGGGAGGTGAGAGAATACGATACCGATGGAATTCTCTACGAATTAGGTATATATGGAAAGTCAAGAGAGAGGTTTAGAAAGATTATTTCTTTTTCAATAAAAAAGAAACAAGAAAAAATTGACAATGTTAAATTTAAGGGGTTTTATCAGCAAAAACTATATTCCAGCGTAAAAAAAATAGAGAAAATTGGAAAAGAAAAGGTTTATGATCTAACAGAACCAGAAACATTAAGTTATATCGCCAATGGATTTTTGTCACTCGATTGTGGTGAACAGCCACTTTTACCTTACGAAGCCTGTAACCTTGGATCCATCAATCTGGAAAAGATGGTAAAGGACAATTCAATTAATTATAACCTGCTTAAAGAGGTTGTTAACAAGGCGATTCGTTTCCTTGATGATGTAATAGATCAATCAAAATTCCCAATCCCTGAGATAACAGAGATGGTGCGTGGAAACAGGAAGATAGGACTGGGTGTGATGGGATTTGCAGATATGTTAATACAATTAGGAGTTCCTTATGACAGTGATAAAGCTCTATCTATCGCCGGCGAGTTAATGGAATTCATTGCTCAAGAATCAAAAAAGGCATCACAAAAACTGGCAGAAGAGCGCGGACCATTCCCTAATTTCAAAGATTCCATCTATGACGAGAGAGGAGAGCCTCCGATAAGGAATGCAACCAGATTGACAATCGCACCCACAGGGAGTATATCCATCTTAGGCGGTTGTTCAAGTGGAATAGAACCACTCTTTGCTGTAGTATTCATCAGGAATGTAATGGATGGAACAGAACTCCTTGAAACAAATAAATACTTTGAAAGGATAGCACGGGAAAGAGAGTTCTACTCAGACTCCTTAATGAGAGATGTTGCACGAACAGGAAGCCTTGAGGAAATACCTGAAATCCCTGAGGATGTTAAACGGATCTTTGTTACTGCTCATGAAGTCGACCCAAAATGGCATGTAAGGATGCAAGCGGCTTTCCAGAAATGGGTGGATAATGCCGTATCCAAGACTGTCAATTTATCTTATTATGCAACACCACATGATGTTGAAGAGATCTATCTTTTAGGATATAAACTTGGAGTAAAGGGAATAACGATATATAGAGATGGCAGTAAGGGAGATCAGGTTCTTTACAGAGGAGACAATCGAACAAAACAAGAAGAACCCAAGAAACTCGATTTAGCCCCGAAGATAAACCTCACCAATGGGATGCTAAAGGTAGATTCCGACTACTCAGGTGGATGCAAAACCTGTGAGTTTTGAAACATTAGCCACAGAGGCACAGAGGACACAGAGAAGAAATTTTTGTTTTGTAGGAAAGGATTAGCCACAGAGGCACAGAGAACACAGAGAAGAATTATTTTTTGTGTAAAAAACACACATCACCAAATCCTAAATTAGACACTGATATCCACTGTCCAATTCTTTAACATAGAACTTAGAACTCATAACCAAGACCCAAATCCTAATCCCTAAATCCAAAACCCTCATATTAGCCACAATCACACCCCGATACGGTCGATTCTCCCTACGGGGCAGGCAAAGAGCACAAATAGGCGCTTCGCTCCATTGAAAATTGAAGAATGCAAAGTGCAAAATTCAAAATTCCCCTCCACTCAACCATTTATTCGCATATTTTGGAGTAGCAGAGCTTGCTCTGCGTTTCTCAGGGCGTTTACCCCGTTAGATAAAGAATTATCTAACGGGGCAGGCTTGTAGTGGCAATTCATGAATTGCTACTACTCCAAAGAAGGGCGAGAAAACCTCGCCCATACAAATGTGGGAGAGCCCTTCTGGGCTCGATAATCGTGGGCAAAAGCCCACTCCCACAAAAATGAGATAAAATTTTATCTGCGTTAATCTGCGATTTCCTTAAGGATTTAGGGGTTGGAGTACTGAGTTCATTGGGTTCATAGAGTTCGTGGAGTTCATTGAGTTCATGGGGTTCGTAGGGTTGGAAACCCA
>JAGLZA010000278.1 GCA_023131835.1 Caldifarciminota bacterium | reverse complement strand
TCACCGGGGTCGAGCAGGAAGATAGAGATTGCTTCGTATAAGAAGAGCGAGGAGAGGAACTCGCAATGACAATTTGTTGGGTTCGTAGGGTTATATGTGATAAGGGGTCAAGGGTTTAAGTGAAAGAATAAAAACAGTGAAGAAACCGTGGCAAAATGGGGTTTAGGGGTTGGGGATTGGGTTTTAGTCGGGCGAGAAATTTTAAATCAGTGTCTAAAAATGAGAGGTTTTATGCGATTTAGCAAGCAGTTCATTATAAAAAGATTCAGTCTTCCTTGCAACCTCCATCCAATCATAACGACTTGCTGTCTTAAGTCCTATCTCTTTTATCTCCTTTCTGAGAGAATTATCTTTAAGGATTGAGATTGCCCTTTGGGCAAGGGAATGGGGATCATTGGGGTTAAACAACATCCTCTTATCAGGTATGACCTCGCGATACCCTTCTATATCCGATGCTATTACTGGGGTTCCTGAAGCCATCGCTTCCAATAAAACTATTCCGAAGGTTTCTCCTCCAAGAGCTGGTGAACAGTAGAGATCGGCCGAACGATAATAAAGAGGAACCATATCCCTGGGAATCTTCCCTTTGAAGTAAATAGAATCCTTAACCTCAGGGGGAATATCTAAAGGGGGTTTTCCTTTTCCGACTACTATCAATATCGCATCAGGTATACTCGACTTTATCTCAGGGAATGCCCTTATCAAAATTGGCAGTCCCTTTCTTGGATCAAGTCTCCCCAGAAAAAGGATTATGGTAGAATCGGAAAATCCTTCAATTCCTTCACCCTCCTTTTTGAAACGTTTTGTATCCACACCATTGGAAATAATTTGATAGTTGAGATCAGGGAAATGAGGATATATCTCCTTGAAAGCCTTTTCTGAAACACATATTGACCCATTTAGTTTTTTTGAAATCCCTGTAAATGCAAATTTTGCCAGTTTGTAATAATTAAACCCTATAAAGGCAGTGTGGAAGGTAGCAACATTTAATGTATTTGAACACAAAAGACCAAGGAAGGGAAGATTTGGGGCAAACGGGCCATGCATATGAACTATATCAAAAGGATTCTCATCAAGAAATTTCCGAACCTCAAAAATGAGCGAAGGAGAAAATGTCCAGATTACCTCACTCCTGTTTAATTGGAATCTAAAACTCCTACCAACTCTCTTGACCATCCCTTCTTCTTTTGCTCCAGGATGCCGTGATGTTAAAATTGTCACTCTATGCCCCAATTCACAA
The DNA here is from genome assembly GCA_023131835.1 of Caldifarciminota bacterium. Lineage (GTDB taxonomy): Bacteria > Hydrothermota > UBA3072 > UBA3072 > UBA3072 > JAGLZA01. The sequence goes on along the minus strand of JAGLZA010000278.1, from coordinate 3,579 downwards.
AGGGAATTGGAAAGATGATATAGAACCTCACTAACCCCACCCGGATCAGGATAATAAGAATCAGATACCTGAAGTATCCTCATCAGAACTCAATGCAATAATCACCCCTGCGGGATCAAAATCTACTTCATCAGGGGAAAGAGCCTTCTCTATCTCAAATTCCCCTTTTATCTTATCCATATCTCCACCTTCACTTACCACTGCAACCATACTCTTCTCAAGCATAACACCTACCATTCCCCCTTTAAGAAGCACTACCGTCCCTGGAGGATAGATACCCATCATATCCAAAAATACTTTAACCAATGAAGGGTCATATTTATCTGAACTTGAAACAATATATTTTATAGCATCAAAAGGACTGACAGGGGCCTGATAACTCCTTGAAGTAGTCATAGCATCATAAGAATCAACTATTCTTATAATTCGAGCAAACAGGGAGGGAGATTTAACATCCAGATTAGGATAACCGCCCCCTCCGAAATCTATATGATGTTCAAGTATGCCACGGACTGCAAAGATAGGTATTTCATCCATCCTTTTAAGAAGCAATATCCTTTCAGCGGAGAGATAAGGATGTTTTTTTAACTTTTCAAACTCTTGGTCTGTGAGATGTTCTGGTTTCTGTAAGATATCTTCCGGGATATCAATCTTTCCTAAATCGTGGAAGAGCGCTGCTATACCCAGTTCAAGTAAATCCTTTTTCGATAAACCCAATGTTATTCCCATAGCAAGAGAAAGAATGCAGACATTTACCGAATGATTAAGGGTATAAGAACCAATATTCTTAATGGTTGTCAAAGCAAGGAGGTAGCCTTCATCCTTTTCCACCAGGTCGTAAAACCTCCTCACCATCCTTCGTCCTATATGGACATTTATATCAGTCAAAAAACTGGGTTTTGAACTATCGGTCATATCTTTAAGGTAATAGATGCTATCCATAAAATTCCTTACTGCTGTTTTTCTCACTGAATCCCCCCTCTCGTCTCTGTCACTCCGGGTATCGGATATCTCAACCTCTATGGATTCAACACCCTCCTCTTCCAGTTGAGCTAGCAATTTACCAAAGGAATATGGATAGGAAACCGAGGCTCTTCCAATAATATAGACAAAAGAGATAATCTCATTAACTGTAGGTTGTACAGTGAATCTGATTGTTCCAATTGAGAGAGCGCGAAGGTCATTAACCAATATCCTGTATATCCCCATAAGTCCCACATCTATTGGCATCCTTTCCTTATTCAAGAATAGATATTTCTCACCCAGATCCAGTTCTATGGTTGAGTATTCTTTGAATAGTTCTTCTAAAGTCTTACTCAGCCTTTCCACATGAAAACGCAGCGTCTTATTATCTCTATTGAATATCCTTGATATATGCAGAGATGAAGATAGGTATATAATAAAATCCCTTTTACTATCCTTCATAATTCCTTAAAACCCTTTCCGCAGCATCCTTTAAATGCCTGGACTTCTTTAATTTCACAATTAATAAAACTGCCTCCTTACTATCGATACTCGCTAAAGATTCAACAACAAATTCTTTGGTCCGATAAACGTCCTTATTGAAAAAATGCCTTTTTCTCAGTACCTTTCTGAAGAGCTCAATGGTCTCGGGTATATTCATAGTTGCAAGCATATCCAATAGTAATTTTTTCTCTTCATCAGAAAGATTCCAGAAATCCCTGGATTTAATCCTGTTCGCAATCATATTGAATTCCTCCTCTCCCCAGATTTCCTTCATTTCTTCGAGTGCAGCAATCCTTACTGAAGAATGTGGATGCTCTAAATATTTAATAACCTCGGAACGAGATATTAGTGGAAACAATACCTGTCTTACCATTTCAGCTCTCTCACCACTGAGATAGGGTTTGAGATGGGGTATAAAATAGGGATCCTTACTCCTTTTAATAATAGAAAGGAGAACTCTGAATGTTCGAGCCGAAGCAGATTGAAGATAAGAGACCAATACATCTTTGTTAGCAAGCAAAAGACCTTCCAGAAGAGAAATCACTTCACTCCTTATCTCTCCATCTGTAATGAAATGCAGAGTATTAATCAATCTATCAATAACTTCTGTCCCCAGAAAACCAATCATAGTTAATGCATGTTCCTTAGTTCCTTTACTCTCTGAAGACTTCAGGACATCAAAATATAATGTTACTGCATCATCTTTTGAGAACAGATCGAATGTCTCATATAACACCTTTCGAGGCCTGGGGCTCTTCTCTTTCTCTAACAGGGATGTCAATAACTCTTTAGACTCTACCAATTCAGAAATCTTCCTCATTTTTATAAAATTTTCAACTATTGAATAAAATTGCGAAAGGAGCCCCTCTCTCTTCTCCATATCTTGCTCGAAATCAAGAATTTCTTGAATGCTTCTGAGGAGGAGAATTGATGAATTTTTTCTATCTATTTCAAGTTTTGGGCTGGAGATAGGAGATGCTTTCTCTATTAAAGATATATAAGAAGAAGCGACTTTAGTTGCAACAGGGACAAGAGATATACTTCTGGAACCTAATTCACCTTGATTCTGGAGAACAAAAGAATAATCTTCTCCGGTTTGCTCTATAGCATCATATAGTATATGTTCGAATTGTCGCTCCCAGATATCCTCAATAAATCCTATACTCAATGAATATTCCTCTTCCGCAATGAGATCAACAAACTCTATCAATTCTTTTATTGGCATATCTTCCAGAAATGTAAAGGAGCGAATTCCATTTCTATAGAGAAACAGAGGCAGGGAAGTAGCCTTTTCCGAATCCTCAAATATTATATCACCGTTATAAACAATCCTATCCTCATCTATCATCAAGATAACAGACCCTCTCTCTTCTTGCTCTTTCAGTAGTGCAGTATGTGCCTTCTGGATGAATTGTCTGATATAATCTGACTGACTTTGATATAACTTTTGACCCATTATTGACTTTATTAATTGCTGTACGAATTGAGTGATAGAACCTTTCATAATCTTATTTTAGTATAAAACGAGAAAATTTCAACCCCTCCTATCCATTTTTAACCACAGAAAACTAAAGAGCGAAAACCACTCCCCTTTAATTTTAGGTGTTTTTCGAGAACACAGAGGAGACCCTGACACCCCCCATTTTTAACCACAGAGAACCTATCGTGGCAAAGCCGCTAAAATGTAAAAATCAAATATCAAAATGGAAAAATACAAATCAAAGTTCAAAAATGAATCAAAAAAAGAAACAACGAATGCCACTAATAACACAAATAATTTTTCATTTTTTACGTTAGGGGAAGAGATAATTTTACATTTTAATCTGTAATTTTGCTTTTTAATTTTTGATATTTAATTTCCAGGGAAAGCAAAAGCAAATGAGATATTTTTTGCAAAAAAACAAGAAGTTGATTGGCAGTACTACAGAGATAGTCGCTTCGCTCCATTGAAAAATGAAAATTGCAAAGTGCAAAATGCAAAATTCCTCTCCACCCATTTTTAGCCACGGTTTCTTCACGGTTTGATATAGATGTAGGGGCTAGGTTTCCTCGCCCTAACGCATAACGCAATCAACGCAAGAAACACAAAGATAGTCGCTTCGCTCCAATTGA
>JAGLZA010000277.1 GCA_023131835.1 Caldifarciminota bacterium | reverse complement strand
TCCCACAGGAGGGCAAGATGTATCTTGCCTCTACAGGGTGCGCTACTCCGATTTCGGACTCGATGAATCGAGCCCCTACAAATGGGCAGGTGCAAAACCTGCCCCTACTATTTAACTATTTTCCCATTCAATCACTTAATTATTTTTCCCTTTTAATTAGTGAAAATTAGTGTCGAAAAAACGGTTTTGGGCTCTGGAAGGGACTTTCGACTGATGACTCACGACTCAATATCAATCCGTGCAGAAACCGTGGCTAAAAATGGGGGTAGGTGTCGATTCACCCCCCTTGACAATGTCCAAATTTATTATATAATACTATTCGACCATTTTGGTCGAATAGTATTATGATAAAAGAAGATAAAAGAGAACTAATTTTAAAAATTGCTCGGAAGTTATTTGCACGCTATGGATTAAAGAAGACAAGCGTGGACGACATTGCTTCTGAGGCAAAGATTGGCAAAGCAACCATCTATTACTATTTCAAGAGCAAACAGGAAATCTTCAAGACTGTAGTTGACCGTGAGTTAGCAATACTAAAAAATGCTATAAAAGAGGCTATTTCTAAAGAAGAGTCTCCTCAGGGAAAACTTAGAGTCTTCGTATTAACCAGAATATCCCGCATGCACGAACTTGTAAATCTCAACAGAGTAACCAGGGACATCGTAACAGAAATGCTCCCGGACCTCGAAAAGGTAAGGGAATCACACTTTAGAGAGGAACTGAATATTATAAAAGAAATACTTAACGAGGGCGTCAAGAAGGGGGTTTTCAAGGTAAGAAAAATCGGGCTTACTGCCCTTGCAATGATTTCAGCACTAAAAGGGTTAGAATATCCCTGGACAATGGAGGGGAAACCGTTAGATATTGAAAAAAGTGTAGATGCATTATTACAGATATTATTTGCGGGAATAGAAGTAAAGTGATTTTTTTTAGCTTAAATAGACTAAAAAACAAATGGGGTTTTAATAGTATACAAAAGTAAGATGTAAAATAAAGGAGGTGATTCGTATGGAAAATATGATAGAGAGAATGCTTCTTGCAGGAGCTGGTGTTATTGCCCTCACAAAGGAAAAAGCAGAGAAAATCGTGGATGACCTCGTAAAGAAGGGCGAGATCGCCAAAAAGGATCAGCCAAAATTTGTAAAGAAACTCCTCGAAAGAGGCAAAGATACGAGAGTAGAGATTGAAGCAATAATAGAGAAGACTATGACGAATGTGCTGAATAAACTCAATATTCCAACGAAAACTGATATAGATGCTCTTATGAAGAAGATTGATCATCTGGCAAAGAAGAAGTAGGTATTAAGGACAACAGGCAGTATGCAGGAAAAAATCTTACTGTTTACCCCGTTAGAATGCCCCGTGCGAAATTCTAACGGGGTTTACTGCCTGCTCCTTGCTATGCCACTAAAATGATAGGAATAGACAGAAGAATAAGGAACGCAAGAAGGATTCAGCAAATTCTAACAATCTTTGCTAAATATGGATTTAGAGATATAGTAGACAGAATTCCTATTGCTAAAAAGATTGTTCCTTTCAAGATACAAGAAAGATTTCTTAAGAAATCCAGTGCAGAGCGACTTCGGTTAGCCTTTGAGGAACTTGGTCCAACCTTTGTAAAATTCGGGCAACTCCTTTCTGTGAGGGCAGATATACTTCCGCCAGATTTTATCCGGGAACTATCTAAACTGCAGGACGAAGTAGCACCTATTCCATTTGAAATGATCAAAAGCGTAGTTGAAGAAGAATTGAAATTTCCAATTGAGACTTTATTTAATTCTTTTGATAGGAAGCCTATTGCCTCTGCCTCCCTTGCTCAAGTTTACAGAGCAATTACGAAAGAGGGCGCTGAGGTTGTGGTAAAGATACAGCGTCCAAATGTGAAAGAGATTATTTATACTGACCTTTCTATTATGGAAACAATCGCGGGTTGGATAGAGAGAGAAATTAGAGAGGCAAGGGAATATGAACCATTGGCAAAGGTGAAAGAGATTGGTAAAAATTTAAAATCCGAACTCAACTTTACAAATGAAGGCAGATCTGTTGATCGATTTAGAACAAACTTCAAGGATGATGAGTCCATTCTCATTCCACAAATGTATTGGGATCTTTCTACTTCCAAAGTTCTTACTCTTGAATACATAGAACAGATAAAGATAACAGACATAGACCTTCTGGAAAAAGCAGGCCTCTCCCGAAGGGAGTTAATCCAAAGGGGAGTGGACTTCATTTTCAGGCAGGTGTTCGAACATGGATTCTTTCACGCGGATCCTCATCCCGGAAATATACTGGTCACAATGGATGGTAAAATTGTACTCCTCGACTTTGGACTCACAGGGAGGCTGGATGATGAAATAATAGACAGATTGAGCCAGCTTATGATAGCAGGGGTTAACAAAGATGTAGATATGATTATAGATGTTTTCGAAGAACTTGGTGTAGTAAAGGAAGAGCAGGATATGAGGGAACTAAAATCCGATTTGAGGATATTTATTGATAAGTATTATGGAGTATCACTTGAAGGAATTGAGATGAGAGATATTATAGATGACACATTTGAAATCTCACGAAAATATGGATTGAAATTCCCAAGGGACTTAATTCTTCTTACAAAAGCACTATCCACAGTCGAAGGAATTACGCACCAGATTGATCCGGAATTTGATATAATTGAGCACTTAAAACCTTATGTTAAGCAGTTAGTTGAAAGGAGATATAGCCCAAAACGACTCCTTAAAGTTACAACGGAAGTTCTTACAGCATACACCAACCTTTTCAAAAACCTCCCGGGAGAACTTGTTCCGATATTGAAGAAAATACGAAAAGGAAAGCTTAAAGTAGAATTTCAGCATAAAGGATTAGAAAATCTCATTTCACAGACAGAAAGATCAACTAATAGATTGTCCTTCAGCCTCATAATTGCTGCCCTTATTGTTGGTTCGTCTTTGATTATGCAGACAAGTAAAGGACTTCTTCTCTTTGGGTTCCCTGTTTTTGGAATTTTTGGCTTTGGAATAGCCGGGCTACTCGGAATTTGGCTCATAATTACAATGATAAGGACAAGAAAATTGTAGATGTTTTATTCAATAATACACATAATCCTGAAGATTACAGCCGCAATCTATATCAGGCTACAACCCATTGGCATTGAAAACATTCCAAAAGAAGGCGGCGTAATCCTGGCACCAAATCATCCCAGTGATTTAGACTCGTTTATTCTGGGAACCGCCATTAGGAGACAACTCCATACGATGGGCAAAGAGGAACTGTTCAGAAGACGCTTTGCAGAATTTGCCTTTAGGAAGTTGAACGCTTTTCCTGTAAAAAGGGATCAAATTGATAGAGAAGCCATCCGAACCGCTATTGATATTCTCAAAAATGGTCATGTAATTGATATGTATCCCGAAGGAACGGTGAGCATAGATGGCTCTTTACAGGAGCCAAAATTAGGGACAGCATTTATTGCTTTGCAGTCAAAAGTACCTGTTGTTCCTGTGGCGATAATCGGCACCTTCAATGTTATGTCAAAAGGACAGAGATTTCCCCGACCGCATAAAGTAATCATCAAATTTGGGAAATCTCTCTATTTTGATGAATACTATGACAAACCTTACAATAAAGAAATATTGAAAATTGTAACCGGGAAAATAATGAGTGAGATAAAAATACTATTGAACTCGGATAAATTATAGGAGGCAACTATGTCGGTATTTGAGAAAATGAAAAGGATTATAGCGGAAGAACTGGATGTAAAAGAAACAGAAGTTTTACCAGAAAGCTCTTTTACAGACGACCTTGGAGCAGATAGTCTTGGTTATATTGTACTACTTCAGGCACTCGAAGAAGAGTTTAATATCCAGATTCCGGATACAGATACAGCAAAACTTAAAACTGTCGGAGACGCTGTAAAATACATCAAAGATAGGGTGAATAATGAGGGTTGAAACGAATTCCAAAAACCAATTAGCTAAATGAGTAATACTCTTAAGATAATCAATAGAGGAAAAAGATGAGGAAATCTACAATCGTCGGGACAGGTTCTTATGCACCCGAAAAAGTTCTAACGAACGAAGACATCGCAAAGATGGTTGATACAAGCGATGAATGGATTCAAACAAGAACCGGTGTCAAGGAGAGGAGGGTAATTAGCAAAGATGAGGCTACATCAGATATTGCTACAAAAGCGGCAATAAGGGCACTTGAATCAGCAAGGATTAACCCATCTGAGCTTAACCTTATTATTGTTGCAACAGCTACCCCAGACTTCTTCTTCCCTTCAACTGCCTGCATAGTTCAACATAATATTGGTGCAAAAAATGCAGCAGCTTTTGACCTCGAGGCAGCTTGCTCTGGTTTTCTTTATTCATTAGCCATAGGAAACAGTTTTATCTCTGCAGGTCTTTATAATAACATACTGATTATAGGTGCAGAGACATTTTATAACTTTCTTGATTGGGAGGATAGAACTACCTGCGTTCTATTTGGGGATGGAGCTGGAGCAGCTGTTTTAAGACCGACAACGGCAGAAAACTGTGTAATTGGGACCTACCTTGGGGCTGACGGTTCAGGGAAGGATAATATTAAACTACCAGCAGGTGGTTCAAGGCTTCCAGCGAGTCAGGAGACAGTTAATCAAAAGCTGCACTATGTCAAAATGCGCGGCAAAGAAACATTTAAGATTGCAGTTAGGGCAATGGGTGATGCTGTGTTAACCGTCCTCGAACAATCCAAGATTTCACCAGATGAGATTGACTGGCTTATCCCTCATCAGGCGAATATTCGTATCATTCGTGCGGTTGCAAACAGGGTTTCACTTCCAATGGAAAAGGTAATCGTAAACATTGATAGATACGGCAATACCTCTGCAGCATCAATCCCGATTGCATTAGATGAAGCAGTGAGAGACGAAAGAATCAAAGAGGGAGATATAATTGCTATGGTTGCTTTCGGAGCCGGTATGACCTGGGCCGCCAGTGTAATAAGATGGTGAAGATAAGCCAGTCAAATTTATACGGAGACAAAAATGCGTATAGCTGTTGATGCAATGGGTGGGGATAACGCTCCGGGCGAAATAATAAAAGGTGCCATTGATGCTGCAAAAGTAGGAAAAGGAGCACTAGAAATAGTTCTTGTGGGTGATGAACATATTTTGAAAAAACATATAGAACCCTTTGAGGAAAAGATTCCCGTGTCAGTTGTACATGCTCCTGAGGTTATCGATGCACATGAGCTTCCAACTGTAGCACTCAAGAAGCAGAATTCTTCCATTAGTATTGCCACTAAACTTCAGAAGGAGCAGAAAGTTGATGCATTTGTAAGTGCAGGCAACACAGGTGCTGTAATGGCTTCCTCTCTCTTAACTCTGGGAAGGCTTGAGAGCGTGTCTCGTCCTGCTCTGGGAACATTTTTCCCAACCCAAAAAGGGTTTACTATGGTCTTGGATGTGGGTGCGAATTCTGACTGTAAGCCTGTCCATCTTCTACACTTTGGGCTTATGGGATATATTTCTGCAAAGCGAATCCTTGAACAAGATAACCCAAGAGTTGGGCTCCTGAATATGGGGAAAGAGAATATAAAGGGAAACAAACTTATACGAGAGGCTTATGTTTTGCTGGAAAAAGCTAATATTAACTTTATAGGAAATGTCGAAGGTATGAATATTATGGATGGCGATTGCGATGTGGCAGTGTGTGATGGATTCACAGGAAATATTATTCTAAAATTTGCTGAAGGATTGATAAATCTCATCTTTGACACAATGAAAGGTTCTATGGGAACAAATTGGCAACAAGAGTTGGATGTCTTATCTCCAAAATCTTCTTTTGCCAATCTTGTGAAGCGAATGAGTTACGATGAATATGGAGGGGCTACTTTATTAGGTGTAGATGGAGTAACGATTGTATGTCACGGAATATCAAATGCCAGGGCGATAAAGAATGCCATCTTCACAGCAAATAGATTTAAAGAGGAGAGGATTAATGACCTTATCCGAGAAACATTCTCACATAGAATTAGGAGGATAAATTAACATGCGAAAATTTGCTAATCTGGTCATCAAATACCGTGTGGTTATTATTGTTTTGACGATCGTTTTAACAGGATTTTTGGGTTACCAACTGAAGAATCTGAAAATAAATAGTGATATCCTTACTTATCTGCCCCAGGATGACCCTTTAGTAGTGCTATTTAATGAAGTTGGGAATAAGTTTGGCGGTAGTTCATTAGCCATGGTTGCTTTGGAAACCGACAATGTGTTCAACTACAAAACACTGAATAGAGTTGACGAAATCACCGAGAGATTCAAACATATGGACGGAGTTTCGGAGGTAATGAGCCTGACAGACATTCTGGATATTAAAAAGACTGAATGGGGTCTAGAGGTTGGCAATCTGATTGATAGACGCAATATCCCTGAAGACCCGAATGAGTTGGAAAAACTGATGGCATATACTCTTTCTAAAGATATGTATCGAGGCAGTCTGGTTTCCAAAGATGGCAAGATAACGGTTATTATTGCACGACTTGTAGAGGATATTGACAAGATAGAGGCTGGGAAGCAAATGAAAGAAATAGTCAAAGAGACTAAAGGAAAAGAGAAGATATATTATGGTGGAATGCCATTCCAGATGATTTTCTTGGCGGACATCATTAAGAAGGATTTGAGTAAGCTTGTTCCTCTGGTCATTTTGTTAGTGATGATCACTCTCTATTTCAGTTTTAGAAGTTTTCGGGGAGTCTTTCTGCCGCTGTCCACTGTTTTGATGAGTACAGTATGGGCTTTGGGGATAATGAGTTTGATGAAAATTCCCTTGACCATTGCCGCAGATGCAATTCCAGTTTTGCTTATTGCCATTGGCAGCGCTTATGGAATTCACATGCTCTCCAAATACAATGAGGATGTTAGATTGGGAGATACTAAGATTCAAGGGATTAAAGACGCCTTGAGCGAGGTGGGGATTCCTATATTCTTGGCTGGTATTACCACATTGATTGGCTTTTTGGCATTTTTATCTTCCAACTTGAGTCTGATTCGGGAACTCGGCATTTTTACCGCTATTGGTGTGATGTTCGCTATGCTCATCTCTGTGACCTTCTTACCCGCAGTGCTCTCTTTTTTAAGAGTTGGGAAAGTCAAGCTAAATCAAAAGGGGGTAGAAGACAACTTATTAACAAGGTTAATGGATAAATTAGGTAGATTTGTTCTCCGGAATGAAAAACTTATCATAGGAATAGGCATCGCTATTATTCTGGCTTCTTTGGTTGCTATTCCCAGACTACAACGAGAGGTTAACATGATTGACTACTTTGAAAAAGACAGCGAGATTAGACAGACTGAGGAGATGATGGAAGAGAAACTCGGTGGTTCTATTCCAATTCAGCTTCTGGTCAAGGGAGATTTAAAAGACCCCTTTGTTTTGAAAGAGATGCTCAAATTTGAGAAGTATTTAGAAGCCCAATCTAATGTGAATGATCCCCAATCTATTGCTGACTTAATTTGTGAAATAAATGGAGTAATGAACGACCATTACACCATTCCTGAGACCAGAGAAGGAGTGGCTAATCTCTGGCTGTTCATTGAGGGAAATGAAGTATTGAACCAGTTGATAAATAATCAGGCTACCGAAGGCATGATTCAAGCAAAACTGGGAACAGTAAGTACAGGAGAGGTTAGAATTTTAGTAGATGCAATTGAGAATTATTTGAAGAATGAACTAAAAACCGATTTGCTCAAAGTCAAAATCTCTCTTGCTTCCACCGATCTGGCTGAGAAGTTAAGAAGAGAACGAGCAGAAGAGATTCTATTAAAAATGAAATGGGATATTAAGATGAGAAACACCGAGTTTCAGATTTCTGATACTGCTCTTATAGAGGTTATCATTGCAAAAATGCAAGGTGGAGAGGAAAAATTTGATGATGTCTCAATGAAAAAGTTGGAAAGAAGAATCACTGATTACTTTAAAAGTGACGAAGCAGACATCCAGACAGAAGAGGTATCCCCTCAATCGGAAAGAATTATTGCTAAAGTTGTTGCTAATGTTCTCATACAGCTAAAGACAGGTGAGATTGGTAAAAAAGAGATTATTAGCATCTTGAAAAGTAACATTCCTAAAAAGAGTTACGCTGGAGAGCTTGAAGCTCTGGAATATACTGCTGAATCAATTATAGCAATCATATCTGATTTCAGAAGATGGGTAAAGGTCAACAATCTCGTGCAGAATTTAAAACCTCTCCTTCCTGAAAATCTAAAGGATGATAAAGACTTTTTAGAAGATTTGCGAGATGATTGTTGGGAAGTAAACGAGAACTGGCTTGCTGTAGAGAGTTCAAAATATGCTGGGCTCGCCAATCCTGAAAGTAGAGTGAGATTGACTGCTCAACAAACAGGAATGCCTATAATCTATATGGACATTGACAGAAAAATAATGAGAAGTCAGGCACTGAGTCTTTCTATTGCTTTGTTTTTAGTCTTTCTCCTTCTGTCTTTTCAACTGAGGTCCTTAATTGGTGGGTTGATCTCAATATCGCCTATCATTCTTACTATTCTCATCAATTTCATTCTGATGGCGGTTCTAAATATTCCGTTAGACATAGTTACGGTTATGATTGGCAGTGTGGCTGTCGGGATTGGCATTGACTACACCATTCACTTTATCAATAGATTCAAGGCTGAGTTTGGAAAAAGTAAATCTGAATTGGAAGCTTTGGATAAAACATTGGAAACGACAGGAAAGGCAATTCTCATCAATGCCATCTCCGTGATGATGGGATTTTTGGTTCTGGTTTTGGGAAGCATAGTTCCTATGCAGCGATTTGGTTATCTAATAGCGTTTACGATGATAACCAGTGCTTTAGGGGCTATTACATTTCTACCGGCTTTGATTCTCATCACCAAGGCTGGGTTCATCGGTGATTTTGGTCGTTTTACTAGTAAATTGAAAAATAAAGCAACGAGGTTTAATAATTATAGCTCATAACCAATTGAAGGAGGTAATAGTATGAGAAAATTCTTGAGAATAAGTGCTGCACTGTTTCTGCCGATTATTCTTTGGGGAGGGACAGGTGACGAAATCTTAAAGAAAGCAGAGGATGCTATGAATGCCTCGAAGGATCGAACAGCAACTATGAAACTTACACTAATAGATAAGGATGGAGATTCCAAAGTCCGTGAGATAAAGATGTGGCAGCTAGGGAAAGAGAAAAGGCTTATAAAATTTCTTTCTCCTGCTGATGTGAAGGGAGTTGGATTCCTGGTTCTCTCCGACAATGAGATGCACCTCTATATGCCTGCATTCAAGAAGACAAGGCGCATCGCTTCTCATGTGAAGAATGAAAGTTTTATGGGCACAGATTTTTCCTATAACGATATTGGCAAGTGCCAATATACAAAGGATTTTATCGCAGAGATAAAAAAGGAAACAGAAGAAGAGTATGTATTGGAACTCACTCCCAAACCAAAGTCAGATGTGAATTATGCCAGACTTATTATGCGGGTGAGTAAAGCACATTATATTCCGGGCAAGATAGAATATTACAACAAGAAAGGAACTCTTCTCAAGGTTATGAAGAATGAGCATATAGAAAAAGTAGATAGCTATTGGACACCTAAGAAGGTGACAATGAAAAATCTAAAGAAAAAGCATGAAACCGTTATGGAACTTGTAAAGGTTGCGCACGACACAGGGCTCAAAAATAGTATGTTCAGCAAACGAATGCTCAAGAGAGCGGAATAAAGTCAGAGGTATATAATGACAAGGATTTTGGTTTCTCTCTATATTCCTATACTTTTAGGCGTAAGTATTGTAAGTAATCCCAAGATTTGTATGGCTCAAGAGGTTTTACCTCAGGTAGATATTTCTGGTAATCTCAAACTGGACAAGCGTTTTCTAATAACAGATAGTGTAAAAATCGCAGATTACCCATATCACGAACTCAACCTGAAACTGAAATCAAATCCCTCACAGAACCTATACCTTTATTCCAGTATAAAGCTCAGGTTATGGGACCAAAATCTTGCAAGTAGTTTAGTGGATTTGACCGCCCTTTCATCAAACAATCCTTATGAACTCTCTTTATGGGAAGCATATGCAGACCTTTATAGTTTCATCTTTGATAAATTAGACCTACGGATTGGTAAACAGCGCATAGCCTGGGGAACAGCAGACAAACTGAACCCAACTGATAATCTAAACCCTGATGATTTTTCTGACCCACTAAATTTCGGAGAGAAGATACCAACAGAGGGAGTAAATGCTACCTATTATATATCCGATGAATATAACTTAGGTGCTATATGGCTCCCATCATTAAAGTCTATTTTGTTACCCAGGGGCGAATTTCCTCTCTTTGATGATGCATCTACTCTCCCCTTACCTCCAGGGACAAATCTTACAGAATCGGCGGATCATCTTACCTTCCCTAACAGAAAAGTCGAAAATTCTATGTATGCTACAAAGTTTTCTGGAGTTATCGTGGAATTCGATTTCTCACTTTCCTATTTTAGAGGCTATGACGATGTGCCTATTGTAAATAGGCTTGTTGTAACGCCTGTTGATACCTTAGGAAATGTGAGACTTGATACCTATTTGGGGTTTCCAGAGATACAGGTTGTTGGCTTTGACTGTGCTGGAGAACTTTACTCTATAGGTCTCTGGGGAGAGGTAGCAGTATTCCTGCCTGAAGAAGTAAAGATGATAATGGAAATGCCAAACCCTGTCGATCCTTTGAATCCTATAATTCAAGATACAATTATTCTGCCTGAAGAACCTTATGTAAAATTCACTCTCGGTGGAGATTATACTTTTAAGAATGGCATTTACATCAATGCTCAATGGATGCATGGCTTCTTTACTGAGAGGGGAAGGGACAATCTTGAGGACTATGTTATGGTTGGGATTGAAAAGAAATTTAAGAATGATGAGATTAATCTCGCATTAGCAGGTGGTTTAGAGATAAAAGATATAAAAGACCTCAAAGAGAACTATGGTACTGTGATTATCCCTGAAGTATCTTATGCTCCAACTGACAATGTAGAACTCTCACTCGGAGCGTTCTTTCTGGGTGGAAAGACAGGGACCCTCTTTTACACATGGAAAGAGCAAGACCAGATATATGTAAAAACAGAAGTGAGTTTCTGATAAAAAGTAAGGGAACCACAGCAAAAAAGAGCAAAACATAGATATACTTTATATTATATTGTATACATTATGAAGTAAAAAATGAATGGAGGTCTACAGTGGATATATTTGACGAAATAACCAGAGCGATTGTAGCTGCTCTTCAGTGGCTTGGAAAAAAGATGAAGGAAATTATAGATATTATGCTTTTTAGAAAGTAAGAGTTTACATAATGAGAAAGATAGGGCTTGCCCTTGGTTCAGGAGCTGCAAGAGGATTTGCCCATATCGGCGTCCTCAAGGTGTTCGATGAAGAAAAAATCCCTATAGATTTTATTGCTGGGACAAGTATCGGAGCTCTCATAGGTGCGATTTATGCTTCGGGTATTAGCGCCAGAGAGATAGAAGAGATTGTCCTTAATCTGGACCGAAAAAAAACCACCTCTCTTTTCACACCAACTATTCCTTATTCTGGTCTTGTTGAGGGAAAAAGAATAACGGAATTCATTAAATCAATAATTGGAAATCCAAATATTGAGGACTTAAAAATCCCTTTTGCTGCTATTGCCACGGATGTTATGAGTGGAAGAGAAGTAATATTCACAAAAGGCTCAACAGTTGAAGCCGTAAGAGCCAGTATTTCCATTCCAGGTATATTTACACCTTGCAAGTATAACGGGAATTTCCTTGCGGATGGAGGACTCGTTAATCCCCTACCTGTAAATTGTGTCCGTGAAATGGGAGCAGATTTCATAATTGCCGTTAATGTTCTTCCTTCACCTGAGAAAGGAACTTACACACTCAGGATAAAAAGTGGAGAGAAGAAACTCCCTACTTTTCCTATTACTTCGAAAATCGTCAATACTCATCTTTCTCAACTTCTCAAACCCGTGAAAAATGTTATAGAAAACCCATTCTTTACCCTTACAGGCAAATTGAAGACTATCCAGGAATCTCCCAGCATTTTTACCATTATACTCCAGACTACAGCCATTATGGGATATCAGATACTAAGTCTTCAACTAAAATCTTCGAAGCCAGATGTCCTAATAGAACCTGAAGTGGAGGGTATTAAGCCGCTTGAATTTTACAGAGGTAAAGAGGGCATAGTTGAAGGCGAGAGTGCAGCCAGGCTCTCTCTCAGTAGGTTAAGGAGAAATGATAGATAATATTGATTCAAAGATCTTCAGAAATCTTCTCAAAGGAGGTTATGAAAGACTCTCTTCCCAGAAGGAGTGGGTTAACAATCTGAATGTCTTTCCTGTTCCGGATGGTGATACAGGTTCAAATATGACACTTACTCTAAAGGGAGCATTATCTGGAGGTGGAAACATTGTAGAAAATAGCCTCCTGGCTGCGAGAGGGAATTCGGGTATCATTCTCTCTCAATTCCTGAAAGGCTTCGTTGACGCAGTAGAACATAAAAAACAAATAGACACACGGGATTTCGGAATTGCACTCAAAGAGGGAGAAAAATCTGCAAGGAATGCGATAAGAAATCCAGTAGAGGGAACGATTATTACCGTTATGAAAGAGGCTTCAAGATGTGCAATACAAAGCTCCAGGAGAGAGAGGGATTTTATAGGGCTCCTTGAAGATATTGTCAAAACCGCAAATATCACCCTCGAGAAGACCCCTGAAATGCTTCCTGTGCTTAAAGATGCAGGAGTGGTAGATGCAGGAGGGCAAGGCTTTATATATATTCTCGAGGGTGCGCTCTATTCTTTAAGAGAGTACAATCTTGAGAACGATATAGTACCCCATATATCAAAAAGGCTTCATATATGGAAAACACTTGCTTCAATAGAGAGTATTTACAGGATAAGAAATCTTTTAGATATTGGTAACCATATGGTTAAAATATGGCAAAACAGAACGATTGGGATGGATCTTGCCTGGGAAAGGGTACTATCCCTCATAAAGAACCGAAAGATAAAAACAATCCCTGCGCTCAAGCAATTTGCAAGAAGGCTTATCTCGGTATGGGAGAGAAAGATCGAATATAAATACGATGTCGAATGTCTTGTTCGTGGGGAAAACATAGAAAAGCATTCCCTTGAAGAAGAAATCGCTCCTTATGGGGACTCTATTCTTGTTGTTGGCGCACCCTTTATTACAAAGGTTCATATTCATACAAACGAGCCAGAAAAGATATTTGAGATATGTTCAAGATATGGGGAACTTGACGACAGGTTCATAGAAGATATGGAAGAGCAACAACACGAGTTTATCACTGCAAAACAAGATATGGAAACTGAAATCCGCCAAAGAGTTGTAGCTATCCTCCCTGGAGACGGCCTTTGTGAAATAGCAAAAAGTATGGGTGCAGAGGTAATAAAATCATTAAACCCAAGTACTAAAGAAGTGCTGGAATATCTCAATAGTGAAGACCTCCATTTTGTCCTTCCTGCTAATGGTGATGCAATCCCTGCCTGTGAACAGGCATTAAAATGTAGCAATAAAAATGGGTTTGTGATTCCTGCAAGAACTGTCCCTGAGGGAATGAGTGCGCTCCTTGCATATAATCCCGAGTTGGAACCAAATGAGAATGAAAAAAATATGAGAGAGGCGATAAAAAGAGTAAAAACAGGGAAGGTTACGATCTCGGCAAGAGATGCCCAATTTGGAATCCAAATGGTCAATGAAGGTGATATTATCTCCATATTTGAAAAGGAGATAAAGGTTCACAAAAATATAAAGGAAGCCGTATTTGAACTTGCAAGAAAGATGGAAGGAGAGATATTTACCCTCTTTTTCGGAATGGATACAAAGAAAGAGGATGCAGAAGCACTTCTTGTCCAATTAAAGAAGGAATTTAGCGAGAAGGACTTTGAACTCTATTATGGAGGACAACCTTTTTATCAATATATAATCGGAGTAGAATAAGGAGGAATTTATGGTAAAAATTGTAACCGGTGACGCAAGTAGTATACCAGAAGATGCTGTCAAGAAATACGACATCACTATATTAAAGCATCCCTTATACTTTGGGGATGAAGAGGTGACAGGTATCCCACCAGACCAATTTTATAAAAGGGTAAAGGAAGGAGAAATGCCCAGAACAGCCCTCCTCCCTACCGTGAATTTAGTCAATATCTATAAAAAACTGGATACTGACGCTATTCTATCGATTCATCTTTCTTCAAAGATGAGCGGAACATATAATTCGGCCCTCACTGCAGCCGAGATGGTAAAGGATAAAGTGAAAGTAGAGGTATTTGATACGGGTTTAACGACTCTGGGAGAAGGGATGATCGTCCTTGAATCGGCTATTTGCGCTTCTTTAGGCAAGGATATCGAGAGTGTAAAAAGTAAAGCAGAGGAAGTAAAATCAAAAGTAAAGATGGTCCTTGCTATTCCTGATCTCAATTTCTTACATAGAAGCGGAAGATTGGGTAAAGGAAAGGCATTTCTCGGTGCAATGATGCGGATAATTCCAATGATCACATATTCTGACGGCGAGATAGTTCCATTTGGAAGGGCAAGAACAAAATCTCAGGTAAGGGAAAAGATAAAGGATGAGATAAGAAAAGACCTGACAGAATTTAAGGCTGAAAGACTAAAAATCCTGCTTGGTTATACCACAGACAAGGGAATCTGCTATGAATTAGAGGAATCCATAAGAAAGGAATTTTCTATAGATGAGTTACATGTCCTCCATCTTAACCCCGTTGTTGGTGTATACCTGGGTCCCGAAGCCTGGGGCATATCCTATTATCCTGTAGGAGGTTAATTATGTTAAAAGAGATACTTTTCCCGGTATTGACTTATTTACTCGGAAGCATATCCTTTGCCAAAATCATTGCAAGTGCGAAGGGGGTTTCCATAAGAGATATAGGAAGTGGAAATCCTGGAACAGCGAATGTATTTACAAATATAGGGTGGATATACGGAGTAATGGTTTGCTCTTGCGATATGTTAAAGGCTGTTATTCCAATGCTTCTTTTAAGGAGTATAGGAGGAACAGATTTCCTTGTAGCCATTACAGGTCTTTCAGCTATTATAGGGCACGATTTTCCTATTTATTATAAATTCAAAGGAGGCAAGGGATTTGGCACAACATTGGGAGTTATAGGAGTCCTTTCACCTATTGCTCTTTGCATTGCTGCCTTTGGTGCAGTAATCACAATTTTTTTTACACATTACCCGAGTCTTGGACTCCTTGGTTTTCTTGCGCTGACACCCATCTCATTTTTCATTCTCAAGGCAGATTTGGCAATCGTTTTAGTGGTTTGTGCAGCCCTATTGTTGCTTATCGTTAAAACGATTCCGAACTTTAAGTTATTCTTTAGCGGAGGAGAAAAGAAAATCTGGGTGTAACTAATGGAGGATTGATGAAACTATCCCTCCTTATATTACTTGGTTATCTTATAGGGTCAATTCCTTCCGGATATATAGCTGGCAAGATAAAGGGGATAGATGTAACAAAAAAGGGGTTTAAGAAAATTGGCACTTCCAACATTTACAAAACACTTGGCTTTCTCCCTGCAGTTCTTGTATTCTTTGGTGACTTTATGAAGAGTATCATCCCGATATTTATCACAAAATCTTTAGGTTTTTCTGAACCTCTTGCATCACTTGCAGGATTCGCTGCTATTTGTGGGCATAATTGGCCTATATGGATTGGATTCAAGGGTGGAGGAAGAGGGGTATCTACTACCTGGGGTGTGTTGTTTTATTTTGTACCGATTGAAACCATAATTTTATTTGTTGTATTTGCAGGACTCTGTGGTATTAAAAAGAGCTCACCCCTCCCAATGCTTATCTTTTTCCTTCTTATGCCATTTGGAACGAGAGTATTTCATGAACCCTTATGGATAACCGGGCTTACACTTGGCGTATTTGCGCTTTTTATATTTACAAGAGTTATTGGCGGTATAAAAGCAATCAGGACAACTGAGTTTAAGACCAAAATAATTCTAAACCTCATTTTGTTTGATAGAATAAATAGGGAATTATAGACAAACCATATATATAAACATATACTTGAACTACACAGCGGTAACCAACTGAAATTCAGAAGTTAAAATAACAAATCTTCATTTAAGAGTCAAAAGGACGAAAGCAATACAGGTATCCTCTGTATGTGAGATAGAGAGATGGATTTCATATCTCTCACACTCTTTTTTTAATGTATCATCTAATATGTGAAAAAATGGCCTTTCCTCAGAAACAATCTCTACAGCCCTCCACCCATAGGGATGGTTGTATGCTTTATAAAAAGACTCCTTTGCAGCAAAACGAGCTGCATAACACTGATATCTATTTCTTTTACTCTCGCAGTACTCCTGTTCTTTTTGAGTAAAAACCCTGTCGATAAAGGTCTTTCCCCATCTTTTAATGACCCCTTCTATCCTTTTAACGCTTATAATATCAACACCTATCATTTTTCTATCAACCCCCTTTTTTTTACCACAAAGGCACAGAGGACACAAAGCCTCTCACCACCTCCTTATATTTGTGATTCAAGAGGAAGAACCCACCATCGCCCCTCCCTTTTTTACCGCAGAGGACGCAGAGGAGACCCTGACACACCCCTTTTTTAACCACAGAGGCACAGAGAACACAAAGCCCTTCACCACCCTCCTTATATTTGTAATTCAAGAGGAAGAACCCACCATCGCCCCCTTCATTTTTATTAACCACAGAGACACTCCAGTACGGTCGGTTCCTCCCTACGGGGCAAGAAATTCCTCTCCACACATCCCATCCATTTATTCGCAGATTTTGGAGTAGCAGAGCTTGCTCTGCGTTTCTCAAGGCGCATTCTGAACAACCGCAAGGGTTGCCCCTACGAATCGTGGGCAGAAGCCCACTCCCACAAAAAATCTTTGTGTTTTTCCTGTGTGGTGGTGAGGTGATAACAAAAACATTATTCTTCTCTGTGTCCTTTGTGTCTTTGTGGTGAATTAAGATAGTCAGATATCATTCCTCTAAGAGAATAATCTCATCCCCTGGTTTTACCATCATCAATTTTTCACGTGCCAATCGCTCAAGAGCAAATGAATCCTCCCTTATCATTTCAAGGGAATCAAGAAGTGCCACCTTCTCTTCTAAAAGGGCTTTCTTTTTCTCTCTTAGATTCACTTCTTCTCTTTTCAATCTAATAATGTTTATAAAACCGTATGAGCCCAAAAGAAGATAGGATAAATAAGCAAGAAATATAGATAAAGGTATTAAGATCTTCAGGCGGTTCTTCCAGGAAGCATTACGCTGGAAAAACCTCCTTCTTCTTGAAGATCGCTGCATCTCCTAATTCCTCCTCTATACGGAGCAATTCATTATATTTCTCCACTCGTTCAATCCTTGATAATGAACCACTCTTGATCTGGCCAGTATTCAAACCAACGGCAAGATGAGAAATGGAAACATCTGCAGTTTCACCGGATCGATGGGATACTACAGTTGTCCATCCGTTATCCTTTGCAAGTTGAATACCTTCTATTGTCTCCGTAACAGTCCCAATCTGGTTTAGTTTTATCAGCACAGAATTGGCAATCTTCCTCTTTATACCTTCTTTAATAAGTTTTGTGTTAGTTACAAAGATGTCATCACCAACTATTTGTATTCTTCTTCCTATTTTCTCTGTAAGTCGTTCCCATCCTTCCCAATCCGATTCAGAAAGTCCATCCTCGATAGAGACAATTGGATATTTATTTAGCCAATCTGTATAGATAGAAATAAGAGAATCGCTTGATATTTCCTTACCTTCAAACCGATAGGATTTTCCATCATAAAATTCACTAGCAGCACAATCAAGGGCAATACCCACATCCTTTTCCAATTCATAACTAGCGGAATTAATAGCATTACATATCAAGTCAAGAGCCTCTGAATTAGAAGAAAGGTCCGGAGCAAATCCTCCCTCGTCGCCAACCCCTGTAGAGAAACCCTTTTCAATAAGAACTTTCTTTAATGAATGAAAAATCTCGGCAGCACATCGGATCGCTTCTCTGAATGAAGAAGCCCCATAAGGAACTATCATAAATTCTTGAATATCAAGGTTATTAACTGCGTGTTGTCCTCCATTTATAATATTACATTGAGGAACAGGAATCACGGTAGCGCCCGTTCCTCCAAGATACCTGTATAGCGGAATATCCAATAATTTACTCGCCGTTTTTGCAATCGCAAGAGATACTGAAAGTATTGCATTGGCACCAAGTTTACTCTTATTATCAGTGCCATCCAGTTCACACATCATCTTATCAATCTTAACCTGATTCAGGCAATTCTCCCCAATTAGTTCCTGAGCAATGATATTGTTCACATTACTTACAGCCTTTAAAACCCCTTTACCACCAAACCTATCACCTCCATCCCTCAATTCAATCGCTTCCCTCGTCCCGGTAGAGGCTCCGGAGGGGACTGCTGCACGTCCTATAATATATGATTCTAACTCACATTCAGTTTCTATAGTAGGGTTACCTCGAGAATCAAGAATTTCTCTTGCTTTTATATCAATAATTGTGCTATTCATCAAAAATCCTCCCATATAATCTTACGCCCGGAAGGATTCGAACCTTCAACCGGCGGATCCGAAGTCCGCTACTCTATCCAGTTGAGCTACGGGCGCCTGATTTTTTTTAATAATGTTAAAGAAATCCTTTCCTGTCAACCCCTTTGAACCACACCACCCTTCATTTCTTTGCCACAGAGGACACAGAGCCCATCATCACCCCTATTTTTTTGTAATTTGAGAGAAAGAAGAGCACACAACCTTCCCCCCTTTTTTTAACCACCCATGGTAAGGTCGTTCCTCCCTACCCCGATACAGTCA
>JAGLZA010000276.1 GCA_023131835.1 Caldifarciminota bacterium | reverse complement strand
GTGTCTTAAAACCGTGGCTAAAAACATTACAGGAGGGTATCTCTCTACTTCCCGACTGAGACAACTGCTTTCTGACAGGTTAAATTCTCGCTATTCATATCATTAACCAACAGGAAAATTATATATAATCCCGTCTTAACAATACCACCACTCCTATCCCTTCCATCCCAAATCCACTCTCCTTTTTCACCACCATAGACTCCTTTTTCTTCCTTCATGAGGTGCCCTCTCCTATCATAAATTCTTATTGTCACCTCATTCCTGAGGTATGGCAATCTAAATGTTATCAAGCACCTCTCATCAATACAATCTCCATTGGGTGAGAAATGCCTGGGGTAAACAGATAGGCTTACCTCTTCTGGTCGATACTCTGTATAGATAGAATTCTGTAAACCCGGGGTTCCTTCAGGATAAAGGGACTCTCCCCAATTCGAAGGGAGCCGGGATGTTATGTTTGGATTCACCCTTTCCAGGGTATAATTCCTTTTTGCATCATTCCCATTATATATCAACCGATCTATAAGAAAGCCCTTCTCATCAAGAATATTAACGGTATCGCCACTGTTTGAAAGAGAAAGGCCAACAGTCAAAAGTGGAGCAGGAATGTTACCATTACATGCAAAAAAGGTAGATGAATCATCGGCAATTACTAAATATTCCCCCGGAGGAATTCGAATGGCTCTGGATAGAACATTTTCGTCAACCTGGCAAGAATCAAGGTAATAATCATAGGGAGAACGATTATACAGCTCTATCCACTCAGCACATTTAACCGGAGCAAACATAACCTCATTAAGCACCAGATTGGATATACCATCTCCAATCCTTACCCTTCTAAAAATAATTTTAGTCAAAAATTCAATCCCGAGGAGATATACACCTTCTTCTTCAAGAGAAAATTTAACCACAACCACTGAGTCTCTGATTATATTCAAGAGCAAATAAGAATTAAGCAATTCACCCGGTTCCCTTTCTCTATTCTGATTTTTATCATAAAATATATTGACGGTTCCGCTCAGTATAGTATCTACTGTATTCTTTATCCGGATATTAACCTCTTTATCCTCAACCCATAAAGTATCCAGAGAAAAATCCGGTGGTGAGTATATGGAATTTATAAATCCAGGTGTAGAACCCGTAGAATCACTGGAAATCCCCCAATTCTCCGGTATATCTCCAGCAGAAGGAGAAATCCGCTCTACCGAATAACCATCCCCTGCATTAAACGGATGATAGTATGTACTTATCGTATCTCCTTCAGTGTTTATAAGAGCGATAGAATCATTATTGGTAAGGCCATCCCCTATGGTGGTATTTTCGGGACGAAGCAGAACACAGGAAGGGATTCCGTATGGCATATAGTTTTCCCCCGAATCAATATACTCCGGATCCATTATAAGAGCAAAACCACCAGGAGGTATTATACAGGACGAATCTTCCGACAACTCAACAAAGAGAATAAGATTATCATCTCCATCGAAATCCGTTATCACCCAGTTATATAGATCAACACTATCCAATCCCATATTGTAGATCTCGATAAACTCATTCCTGTCCTCAGGTGAACCCGCCGCCCCATTGCTGCCACGAGGATTGGCCATAACCTCATTTATACAGACCGAAGAAATGACAAAAAGCACCATCAACATAGATGCAGTATAATAAAGCAAACCCACCTGTCAACCCGACTTCCCCATTTTCCGCTATGGCGATTTTTTAATACCTCTACCAAAAACGAATATCACCTTATGTCATAAATGCCCTATGTGGATAACTTGTGGGCAATACACAAATATCATTGTAACTTACTGTATATTAGAATGTTGCCCTATACCACTTATCCACATACACTTATCGTAAATCCTTTGTTTTTAATGATTTAAAAGGAGTGGGGTTTGTTGG
Organism: Caldifarciminota bacterium; assembly: GCA_023131835.1. GTDB lineage: Bacteria > Hydrothermota > UBA3072 > UBA3072 > UBA3072 > JAGLZA01. The sequence continues at coordinate 370 of JAGLZA010000276.1, read as the reverse complement.
CACAAATTTTATTTTTCCTTTAAGGAAACGCTGGCTAATGTGCAGGGTAGGAGTGAATTCCTTACTATATCTCCATTTTGAACGCCCAATTCTTAGAGAAGAAATCTTAGGATTTTTATGGCTCTCCTAATATTAGAAAAATATAAAACCCGATTTGTGGAAAGAATGTTGATAACTGCGAATAATTATTTAACTCGTTGGATTTAAGTAAGTTATAAAGGCAAGTTGTCAACACACTACCCCCATTTCTTAACCACTGAGAGCACAGAGCCCAACCACTACCCTTTAATTTTAGGTGTTTTAGAGGACACAGAGATAGTCGCTTCGCTCCATCTGAGAGATAGTTAAATGGTTGAATAGTTAAATTGGG
>JAGLZA010000275.1 GCA_023131835.1 Caldifarciminota bacterium | reverse complement strand
TGCTAAACCCCATCCACGATTGACTGTGTCTTTAATAAGTTCGTCATCTAATTTTAAGGAATCTTTTAGAAATGATATAAATTGTTTATGTAGCATTTGAAGAACCAACTCTATGTCTTTAGTTTCTTCGTATGTTTTTCTTATTTTTTGCAATTCAGATTTTGGGTACTGGCAAGCACAGCCAAGCATTATGTCTATTCTTTTCTTTTCATCTACAAGAGCATCGAGACGTTTCATGGCACCTATAGTCCAGTCTATTATCTCCTGTCGATTGGAACTATACGAAGGGCTTTCACTGCCCTTCAATACTTCCCTTCGGATTTTTTCATCTGCAATCTCATCTAAGCAATGAGAGAATTTCGCTATCCAGAATTGCTCAAAATCTTTTTCACCCATTTTTATCCATACTCAATTTTACTCCTGCCCTGTTTATTCCACACTCTCAAAGGTAACCCTTGATATCTTTCCGGCTTTAATGTATCGATAATTATTACAAAGTCAAGCAGCTTCCTTTATACTGCACGGTTAAAACCGTGCCTACATGGTGCGAAACTTGTAGAGGCAATTCATGAATTGCCCCTACTCCTCCTGGAGTAGTAGAGATTGCTCCGCGTTCCCATTAGCAGGTTGATATGAGAAGTTTATTGCTAAGATTTTCCCCGTTTATTCTAAGACATAGATGCTCTTTTTTGCACACATATCCTTGAGTATCTTTGGCCACACAGTAACACTCACCTCTCCCAGGTGTGCGGTTCTCAGTAAATACATATATGTACGGGACTGCCCAATACCACCGCCAATGGACAATGGGATTTCGTCGTTCAGTATTGCTTTATGATAAGGTAGGTCGAGAAAGTCATTTTGTCCGGTCATTTCGAGCTGTATTTTAAGGGTTTCCTTAGTAATCCGGATACCCATTGAAGTAAGCTCATGACGACGTCTGGTAATTGGATTCCAGACTAAGATATCACCATTTAAACCGTGCATTTTTGTTCCGTCTTTGGTTATTGTCTCAGTAACCCAATCATCATAATCAGCTGCCCTCATTTCATGTGGATAACCATCCTGGAGTGTCCAGCCTATGCCGATAATGAAAACTGCTGGATACTTTTGCAGAATTGCTGTTTCGCGCTGCTTGCGCGGTAAATCAGGATACATATCAAGGATCTCCTCCGCATGGAGAAAGGTCAGTTCTTCCGGAAAATCCGGATACTTATCATTCTTAAGCTGGGGAAAGAGTTCCTGAACATGTTTACCGGCACCATAGATAACCTTCCAGATTCTCCTTACCGTATCCTTCAAGTAGTCGAGGTTACGCTGGTCTTGAGACATCACTCTCTCCCAATCCCACTGATCAACATAGGATGAGTGATCATGGTCAAGAAAATAATCCTTGCGCACCGCCTTCATATCTGTACAAATACCTTCTCCAACCTGACAATTAAATTGCTTGAGCGCAGGTCGCTTCCACTTGGTCGCTGCTTGCACAACCTGGGCATGGATTTGCTTTTCCAGTCCTAACCCACAGTAGAAATCTATTGGCGTGCGGGAACCATCGCGGTCAAGCATGTCATTCACTCCGCTATCTATATCAACAATGAGCGGCACTTGAACCATAAAGAGATTGAGTTCTTTGCACAAATTCTCTTCAATATACTTCTTCACCTCAAACAAAGCCTTCATCCTCTCTTTTGGTGGCAGAAGTGGTTTATAATCGGACGGCAAGATTTTCTCTACTTCTGTATAATTACCTATCCCTGGTCCAGCCAGATCAGCTTTTTTATCTGCCATTATATTTACCTCCTTCTTTCAAAATGAAAGGTTTCTAACCATTTAACCATATCCATTAAGTTGTGATTTATAACATTTTATTCAATTTGTCAAGAGTTATTTTGATTTTTCACACTACCCCCCATTTTTAGCCACGGTTCCTTCACTGTTTGAAAACCCATCACTACCACCCATTAAATTTGTAATTCAAGAGAGAAGGAATCTGGTAGGGGCGTATTGCAATACGCCCCTACGGAAGAATTCATTGTTGCAGATTACTACCTTTTCTGAAGTCTTTTTCGACCAATCTTCATCATATCGGCAATGTTGGCTGTTTTTTTAATCACCGGTTCTATGAGCGGTTTTGAGGAAGAAATGAGTGTCGTAACACCGGGTCCGTGTCCTGCAAATTTGCAGTCAGAGTGAATCACTATTCCAATTGTAATCGCACCTTTCCTGTAACTCCTGCCATAAACATTGTCGTGGTCCGCAATAGCAACGAAATCTCCGAATCGCAAGGTATCAAGTCCGATTTCTTTGATTAGATCCTCATCTGTTGTCATTATATCATAATCGCCTGTCCCCATTGACAGAGAACCGACACCAGAGCCCATCAGTTTACCAGGGACAATATGAGCAACGGGAACCTTGATTTTCCCTTTTTTCCTATTCTCAATTATTCCCATCTTGAAGAAAAGATCAGGGTCAAGGTTAAAGATATGTATATCAGGGTAATCAAGTAATTCAAGCCCCTGTCCATAACCTTTGATAAGAATCTTATCATCAATCGTCATCTTCTTAAGTGCTTTATCCGGAAAATCTATAATTACATGCTCGATACCTCCATGATGACCGGTTACAACCCCCTTTGTTCCTTTTGCATCACCTGTGATAATACTCGCTTCATTCCCTACACAGGCATAGAAGTTATAACCCCTTGTTGGCGGGTCATATCTTTTCTCTATATTCAGAATTGTAGAAACACCAGGTTCAACATGGTCTCCTGCCCATCCAAATGCAGGATCGCCAACCTTAATATTATATGTTATTCCGCCTGTTCCGGGGAGAAGAAAAGGCACACCGTTCTTATCAACATTATATGAACCCGTACGTATGCAAGGATCTGCAACCTTCCCCTGAACCGATATCATCACAACCTTATCTCTATTGGTTCTAATCATAATTCCTCCTTACTTTCGTTATTGATTAATTATTATATGTACTAAAAATTGTCATAAAGTCAAGTTACTGGGGTCGTTGAAGTTTCATCATTTTTTATATAGAAGCCTACAAATCTCCGGTTATGAAAGCGAGGATTTGCCGTTTAGAAATCCTCATCAATGGCCAAGCGGGCATGGTTCCTTGATTTCCTTGAAAATCAAGGGGAGCGAGGCCGAGAGCGGAAGCAGCGATTTCCTCGGCCTTCGGAAATCGACTGCGGTTTATGAATGGTAAGTCCTCGCGACTTTTTGTTTGTAATCGCAAGTATCTACTTGTTAATTCGCTATGCGGTAAAAAATGATAAAACTCCAAATTGGGGTCGGTGCTAATTTATCTCTCTTCTTTTTTTTGTTCTTTTTGTAGGTGTCCGTTATTATCCCTTTTCCTTTTGTTACTAAAATAGGTTAAAATAATATAGAATTTGCGAGATTTTGAGTAAGTCTTTACCAAAAAATCCGCCGATTGACATTTATCTAAAATCGGTTATTATTCTTATTGAATTGAAAGAATTAGACCTTTTTTGCAGTTGACTCATAGTTGCAATTTTTTTATATAAAACCTGAGGAGGGTTTAGATGCTGTTAATTTTATGTCTTTTTTCATTTCTTCCGACAGATAACAACAAAAAACAGGGGGCAAAAAGAAGTATTGAATCGGTGAAACGGTTGGAATGGATTGACCCCTATGGAAGGAATCCGAAAAATTTCAACAACTGGCGAAAATCAACCAGGGAACTAAATAAATTCAGGATAGGAAGAGTTGCCAAAATTACTACCGAATTTAGAGCGAATGTAATTGATATTATAGTTGATTCCCGAATTTATGACAGTCTTTCCCAGGAAATAAGTCAATACTCAAATGATCTCACAAACGAAGGTTACAGTGTTCAGGTGGATACGGTTTCAGGTATGAGCATAGACTCCCTGAGAAATCATCTCGCAGGTATAACTGACCTGAATGGTGCCGTTTTCATTGGCGAATTACCCATTGCCTGGTACGAGATGAGCGACTGGGCGGAGGAAGAGTTTCCAATTGACCTCTATTTCATGGACCTCGACGGGAATTGGGTTGATTCAGATAATGACGGGCTTTTTGATGGGCATACTGGTAATGTAGAGCCCGAGATATGGATGGGAAGATTGTACGCAAGACCTCTTCTATGGGATGATGAAATAACTTTACTCAGAGATTATTTTGCAAAAAATCACCAGTACCGAACCGGAGGGCTGGGAGTTCTCCAGAGAGGACTCTCCTTTGTGGATGACGACTGGTATTACTACGGTTCCTGCAGTCTTGATTCAGTATACAGTGATGTAACTGTAATAAACGATTATGCCTCCACCACGGCTCCAGGATACCGTTCTGAACTGAATTCCGGTTATGAATGGATTCACATCTGTGCTCATTCTTCCCCCTGGGGGCACACGTTTAAAAACTCATACGACTATGCGGGAACAGTCTTTAATTACGAACTTTTCGTCCTCAATCCTCAGGCAATCTTTTACAATCTTTTTGCCTGTTCGGGAACGAGATTCGTGGAGGAAAACCACTCAGCCGGCTGGTATCTCTTCGGCGATAACCCCGGTTTGTCCGTAGTGGGAAGCACCAAAACCGGTGCAATGCGATATTTTGAGGATTTTTACAAGCATCTGGGGAATGACGACAATATAGGGGAAGCATTCAAGAAATGGTTTATAGAAAATGGTGAATTAAGCAGACCCTGGTTCTACGGTCTGAATATATTGGGCGACCCAACTCTTAGATGCCTTATGGGAACCGGATTCGACTGCCATGAGACAGTTACTGAGACACCTGCACATAAGGAATGGTCCACTCCTATCCCGGTGGATTCCAACCCGGAATCCGACGGATTTCCAAGGATAAATACAATCAACGGAAAACTCTGGCTGGTCTTTGAATCCGGTCGTTCCCCGGATAACGGTAGGTCGGATATATACACTTCCTGCAGGGAAAGCGGAGGCTGGGTGGATGTGATGAATGTGGGACCCCATGTGTACTGGGATTATAAACCTGTTATCGGTGTCCAGCAGGGAGAACCTGTGGCAGTGTGGGCTCACTTTAACTCGGATTATAATTACAGTCTAAGATATAGCAGATTCTCCGGAGGAAACTGGTCCTCACCCGGAGAAATCCCGGGAGACGGAAGCTGGGATTTAAGCCCAACGGTGGCTTCCACCAATGATACTCTTTATCTCGCATGGCAAACGAGAAGGGACCTGGATTCAGACATTTACTTCTCCGCACTCTCCACAGGAGGATGGTCTACACCGGAAAAGATCACCCAATCCGATAACCACGAATTTGCTCCGGCAATAGTGGCGGATAGTTCAGGCTCGCCCTGGGTCTTCTACTGTAAATACGCAGGAGACTCCGCACAAATCTGGTATACTTACCGTGAGGGCGGGAACTGGACAGAAGGAGGTCCTCTTTCAGGTTCACAGATGAGGGCCTACTCACCGGATGCTTCTGCGGATACTTTGGGCAGAATACTTCTTGTGTGGCAGGGATTTGACGAAGGGAAAGGAAATATCTACTTCAACAGTTTTAACGGAGATTCCTGGGGTCTTCCGGAGAAAATACCATCCGCCTGTGATAACAACATATTTCCCTCTATAACATCCGATAAGTATGGTGTTACCTGGATCGCCTGGCAGGGCAAAAACAATGATGAATGGGATATTTATACTGTGCATTCTGAAGGTGTCGCCTGGTCAAATCCTGAGGTTGTAAGCCTTGCAGGACCAGGGATAAACCCCTCAATCACCACAGACACCTCCGGGGTGTGGGTATCCTGGCAGAATTACAGGTCGAACCAGTGGGACATTTACGTATCCGGAAGAGGTTTTGCAGGGGTAAATGAGGATGATTCCGGAGAATCCAGGGAATTTGGTATAACAAAAATATCACCCTCTATTATTTTTGACTGTGCCTCCATTATCTACAGTATCCCGGAAAGATCTGAAATTTCAGTGGCAGTTTACGATATAAGCGGAAGAATGGTTAAAACTCTAAAAAGAGGAGAAGTGGAAGCAGGCACGCACAGAGTAAAATGGGAGGGTAGAAATTCATACGGCAACAGAGTCTCGCGCGGGATTTATTTTTGCAGATTAAGAGCCGGTAAAAACGACTCAGTAAAGAAAATGGTAATTTTATGGAAATAGTTTCTTTCAATGTTAATGGGCTGTAGGCCAATCTCAGAACAAATGGAGACGGAGGATGAGTAGATTCTTACGTCAGTGGTTGTTCGTCGAAAATAGTTTAAAGTTAATGAAAGAATAGATGTGGGGTGCGAAAGAGAAGAAGGTAGTAGAGGTGAAACTGAAATCGATAATTAAACTGAGTAGGACTTTATCCATATTTTTAGTTCTGTTCTTCAGCGTATTACTGTTTGCCCAGGAACTAAATCTAAAACAGAAAGCACTCAAGGAGTTTAAGAAGAGTAATTACAAAAAGGCATATTCTCTGTTTAAACAGGCGGTTTCGGAATATCCGGATGATGCGGAAATCTATTACTATCTCGGTTATTCACTTCACTATATCTTATACGATGTACCACCTCGTGAATACGATGAGAAAAAGTCTAACAATATTCTGGAATACTTATATAAAGCAGTGGAATTGAATCCTGCTCTGGGGAACGCATATTATTTTATCGGTGTTGAACATGGAGCTCGAGCCCTTTTTTATATGAGAATAGGTGATACACTCAGGGCAAAAGGGGAATACATAAAGGCAAGGAAAAAGGGCGGATATCCTGACTGGCTTCTCGAACTTAATCGAAATACTCTAAGATCATGTGATTCAAATGCAATCCTTTTTACATTTGGTGATGCTTTAACACACCCGGTATGGCACCTCCAGTTTGTCGAAAATTACAGAAGGGATATTACCGTAGTAAGTGGTGGTTTATTGAAC
>JAGLZA010000274.1 GCA_023131835.1 Caldifarciminota bacterium | reverse complement strand
CTCAGTGAAGAAGTTAGAAAAAAGTTCAATCTATCCACTGCAAAAAAGGCAATGGAATGGGAGTTAAGACCCGATTACATGAGAGACTCCGTGGGTTTTTTGAATCCCTCCACCGGCTTAATTGTGGATGTGATAAAAAATAACAAATGGAAAAGGCCGATATATTTTACCCTGGTATGGCCTGAAAATAGAATGCCCAAACTTGGTTCTCATCTGCAACTGTGCGGATTGACTTATAGATTACTCCCGGTGGATGTCGAGGAATATGGCATTGAGATAAATCCTGAGGAAATAGAGAGGATTCTTCTGGACCCGGAGAGTTATCAATACCTTTCCACATTTAAGGGTTCCGATTTACCACGTTGTTCCCACCTATTACAGTACTATCGTTATGTTCTGACAGAGTTGGCAAAACACTATATAGAGAATGGCAATTACGAAAAGGGTCTGGAAATAATGGAAAAAATGGAGAAGCATATACCTGAGGAGGTTTTCCCTTACTCGGAGAGCTTTAGAAAATATAAAGCATGGTTGCAGGATATGTTGCGGATGAAGAGGGTCAGAGAATTTAATATCTGTCAAACTCTTCTCAATACGATGGAAAATATGGGAATAGATGCCGCAAGTAGAAAATATAATGAATTGAGGAGAAAGCACGGAGAATCTGTTGATTTGTGCGAAAGCCTGATACAGGAAAGAGGAACTAAGTTGCTCATTAAGAACAAATCGGAAGATGCAATCAAGGTTTTCAAACTCAATGTGGTTCTATTTCCGAAATCTTATAGAGCTTATTATGCTCTGGCTAATGCATATATGAATTCGGGAAAGAATAAACTCGCCATTGAAAACTACAGAAAATCATTGAAGTTGAATCCCGATAATAAAAAAGCAGTTAAGATGCTTGAGAAATTAGGGGGCAAATAAGTAATTATAATGGGGTCGGTGCTTGTTCTTGGGCACACGCGCTCCTTTTGTGATTTACTCATATTGTTTGCCTCTTAGACAAAACCCATACTCTGGTTAGTTCCTTATTATCATAAAAGCCTGAGACCTGTTTATTAATATTAAACCCCCAATCGCAAAGCATTTTATCAATCCATGGCTTGTTTATATCATCCCTTCTTGACCTATATTCTGTTACTAAGAGTATACCATTTTTCTTCAAATATAAGCTGATTATCCTTTCAATATATTGTTTTTGTAGACACTCAGGCACATATACAATCTCAGTCCGTACATAATCAAATCTCATTGGGTTATTCCATTCCCAGGCATTACCAATAAAGAAATTCCCTTTATATTCGGGTAGCCGTTCTTTGGCAAGAACTACGAGTTTTTCTGATAGATCCAATCCGAAGGGAATAATATTTAAGTTCCTTTCTTCAGTCCATTTCAATATACACTCAAGTAGATATCCATTTGCGCATCCAATATCAAGGAAAGTGCCTGATTTTTCTATGCAATCTGCGATTGGTTTCCTGCATTTCACCCATCTGCCTTCCGGACCCGAAAAACCAGACTGTTTCCAGGGCTCTTTATGAGGTATATATATTTGTTCAAGTTTGTTCTTTAATGAATCAAACCATTTTTTCTGTTCTTTAACATTCATAACTGATTGAGACATTTCAAATTACATTCTTCCAATTTCTGCATTTTTCAAAACGCTTTTCGGATATACCCATCTGCCAACCAAAATTCATTATTTTTGCAGTATTTAAATTCGCTTATTTAATTGTATAGAGAAAAAAAACAAAAGTCAAGCCATCTTCAAGCGTTAGTTCCCACCCCCCTGCCAGTACAAATAAGGTAATATTGGCACGGGCAAAGAAACAGTCTCTCTGGCTTCAGGAAAATAGTAAAAGATTGCTGCAAATTCAAGCCTCAAATTCCTGAGAATAGCCCACCGATTTTTCAGAAGAGGCGCTATTCGAAACCCATAGGTGAATTGGCATTTTCTTGGAACATTATCCAAATAAATAAATGTAGTGCCATAGGATCCAGCAGAATGAAATGAAAACCATTTAGAGATTCTCCAATCGATTCCTAAAGATAAATCCGGACTTATCAAGTCTTGAAAGTGCTTTCCGAAATATTCAAGGCGATTATCGTTTTCAATCAATATCGACTCACTATATGTCCCACCTATTGACAGATGCAGACACATTTGTTCTGAAAAACGCCAGGAAGCATTAATTCTGTTATACCAACTTGCTCCCTTACGTACAACTCTTAAATACTCATAATCTTCTAATAAGTCTATTTCCTCAAAAAGATACTGGAACATTGTTTCATATGCAAGAGCAGGTAGAATTCCATTCTGCTCTGTAAGAGAAAATCTGAAATTAAAACTCGGAACTCCTCCAAGTAAGCATTCTATATCAATCTCGGCGGTTAACCAGTCCATCACTCCCCACCACATCCAGCCTGGCGATAAACCTAAAACGGGAAAATTATATGCCCATTCACCCTTTTGGAAAGTATATGCTGTATAAGAATCGAGTGGATGAAGCATTCGCTCATTAACAAGCCCCGAATCAGTTTCTCCTGCAAAAACAGTTATGCCGAAAAGTGTAATAACTAAACAACAAAGAGAAACAAATAAATAAATATTTCTTTTCATAGTTAGTTATCCCCTTGTTTTACATTCCGTCTAACATTTTGCGTATTTGCGAAGTTCCGAAGGCAGCCGGATGGGGGAGACGAGCCGCAAAATACGCTATTATACGCTGAGTGGCTTCTCATTCAAATCTAAAAGTTTGGACAGCCTCTTTGAATTTGCTCCTATACATATCAAATTTCTCTGGTTCGGAATTACACGAAATCATATATGCTTTGTTACCCTTGATAAGAAGATACGATATACACTGCATAGCTCCTTCTGCAAGCGTGTAAGTAAAAATAATCCACTTTGTATCCGTATTGTCTATACTGATATTTCCCCTCTCCTTTTCTTGATAGTGGGCAAGGTCGTTCTCTGTATTGAAGTTGAGTTCATTGAAATAGTCTTTTAAACTCGTTGTCCCCGGCAGTTCGTCAACATAAATAGCAATGAACTCACTGAACACATCGGCATCATTCTCCCAGGGGCTTGTAGCCTCAACCGCAGGTTCCTCTTGCCCAGGGCCCTCTTTTATTTCCCATTCGCCTGGAAATTTAATGGAAAAACCTTTACCTTTATTGTAATACCTGCCTGGTTCCGGAGGCGATTTAGTACCACATCCATTTACTATAAATCCAAAAATAACCAATGCTATAAAAAGTGTAATGGTAGAGATTCTTTTAAACATACCACTTCCCTCCTTTATAATTTATATATTGTATAACTAATTTATATCCTAATAACCTAAATTTTCTTCCAATATTGAGTACACTTAGAACATAAACATTACTACAGGGTACCATCAATACTCCTATCTTTCTCCAGTTCACTATATTTAGATTGTATACTAAAAGAACCGGAAGTCAAGAATTCTTTTATGGGGGAGTTTCATCATTTTTTATATAGAAGCCACCAACTTTCCGTTAAGTAAGCGAGGACTTGTCGTTTAGAAATCCTCTCGGAGGCCGAGCGGGCATGGTTCCTTGATTTCCTTGGAAATCAAGGGGAGTGAGGCCGAGAGCGGAAGCAGCGATTTCCTCGCTGGGGAAATCGACTGCGGTTTATAAACGGCAAGTCCTCGCGACTCTTTGTTTGTAATCCCAGGTATCTACTTGTTAATTCGCTGTAATCTTTGATATTTCTGGCTTTGGAAAATTAGGGTGGTAAAAAATGATGAAACCCCAATTCTTTTTAGTACTCGAATGATATAGATGCAAATGTTATTTTTAAAATGTGGTTTAATATTTTGAGTATATCCTAAATCTTGTTGAACGAATCACCTGTATCCCTAACTTCTTTATAAGCCCTATAACTAAAATATATGAGCGGGATTGGGAGAATGAGATTTGCAAAAAAGAAAACCAATTCAAGTCTCCCTAAATCTGCTATACCTTGAAGTAATAGCTCGCAAACATGGATTATTAAACCTATGATTCCCATGATGATTCCTGCACGGAAGTCGTTCTTTCGCCAGAAAAGAAAGGCGACAAACACATAAAAAATTAGAGCCATAAGAGAACCGGGGTATTTACTTATAATCATCCATGTAGCATTAACAATTACTAAAACAATCAGAATGCTTATTGCTATTATCTTATTTGAGGAACGTTTGTTCTCTTTAGTACTCATTTTAGGATTTTCATTATATGATCATGGGTTCTCAGTTTATGCTATAGTTTGAAGGTTATATTAGATAAACTATGATAATATTGTCCCCTTTCTCCGGTGAACCGTAGAACAGAATAATCAGAGTCATTTACTCCTTCAGGATAATATTTCTCAAAACCATCACGCCAGAGACGCTCTCTTGATTCAGAATCCTTTAGTATCTCAATAGTTCCAACCAACATTAACCCCATCCATTTATCAAAATCAACAAAATAAATACATACCTTTGGGTTCTTTTCAAGCTGCGATATTTTCCTAGATGATGTATTCGTGCTGAACCATATTGTCTTTAATCCTTCATTCTCCATTTTTATCATTGCTCTTATATTTGGATACCCTTCATCACTATTAGTCCCTAACATTGCGATTGTAGACCTATTTACTAATGCGAGCCCCTGTTCGATAGCCTCTTCTTTTTTCATAATTTTTCCCCTCTTTTTTGTTCTTTATAAAAGCATAAAAAGAAATAAAGAGTAGCAATGAAGCTAAATATAGTCATTGGAAGAAAAATAATTTTTGCCTTTCCGGATAAATCAAAAACCCATCTAATTTCCCGCAGGCAGAGATAATTAAATAAAATAAAGGTTCGTAGTAGTATTGCTATAGAAGAACCAATAACAGCTAAGAGTATAGCTTTTTTTAGTCTTACCTCTTTTTCATAAAGCATCTCTTTATAAAAAAATATAAAGAAGAACAAAATGAGTATTGAACTCACCCAGGGGATTATTGATTCAATATAATGAGACCTAACCAGATATGGGGATATATATCTACTAAAAACAAGTAATAGACCTTTTATATGTAGTAACAACACTGCTGAAGAACCAATAATAGCCATCACAGTTGCATTTTTTAAATTTATTTGTTCTTTCTCTACATAATCTTTAAAAAAAGAGATAAAGAAAAATACTATGGTTAAACTGGCAAGGAAAGACAGAATTTGGATAGATTGTGCTACTATAAGATTTTTGAAGATATCAGGCAAGAAAGTCCCTATAGTCCTTAAAACAAAGGTATAAGAAATACCAATTATTGCTAATAATGTTGCCTTCTTTAATCTCACTTTTCCTCTTTCCATAATAATAATATTCTTATTTATCCAAATAAAAGTACATCTTAGATTGCGAAAATGCAAGCATTATCCCAAAAGACACATTATCATTATAACTTCACCAGATATTTTTCAAAATCTTTTACTTTGGGTGGCTTCTTACCTTTCCCCAACTCAATTATATATCCCTCCTCTTTTAAATGCTCAGACTGAGCTTCAACACCTCCCGGGAATTTAGGGTTTAAACTGCCATCTGTTTTCACTACACGCCAATATGGCGTTACCCTCTTTTTCCCTTCCCTTAAATCTTCTTCTGCTACCTCAGCAGCAATCCGAATAAAGATTCCCGTTACCTTTGCACAAGTCTTATCGGCATGGGTATCTTTTGCCAGTTTTTCTATGATTTGAGATACAGTAACAAGCTTCCCTTTCGGAATCTTACGAATTATAGAATCAACATCGAGGGGTTTAGGTATGAGTACTTTAACTATCTTGCCGTGGCTAGGGTGCTTCCCTTCTAATTTTTCCCGCCAGCTTTTACGTGTTTTCACAGTTCTTTCCCTCCTGTTTATTGCCACTTAACCTAACGTTTTCAGCATATCTGAAGTTACCTGATGGAGCAATTCGTGTAAAGTGACCAACGGTAGCGAAACTATATATGCTGAGTTATCAGAAATTTTTTATCCTCTTTTCTTTGAGAACCTATACAATAAATAACCTCCAATCAATAGTATGGATATTGCCAATAGTATCTTTGAGTTATTTTTTGATACAGTATCAGCATCAGGTTGAGAGACATCAACATTTTCAATGTCAATCTCATATCTATTACCCGCCTCATTAACAACAATGAGTTTTCCATCATCTACAATTAAGGAAGTGATAAATATCCACTGGACATCTGCTTCTAAACGTGGGTCAATATCTACAGCATAGACCTTCTTCTTCCAAAGTTTTTCATTATTCTCAATATCCCAGGCTTCCACATAGCCCATTTTCTCATGCGTAGCAGAGTATTTAATTCCATTATGAATTACCGGCTTAACCTCTTTGGGTGGCAATCTCTTTGCCTCGACCTTGTTTACATTGTAACACAGAAAGGTAAAGAGAAATACAACAGCCAGGATTTTTGGTCCATTAAGATATCTCATAGTATCACCTTTTTATTTTAAAAATTAACAATTTAAGACACATAGCAAATTATGATTTGTTTTGGACTTCCAGACTTAAAAGGGCTTTCATCATAATCGCCAAGCTTTCTCTCGATTGTAAACCCATCATACTTGAGTAAAGCATCGATCTCCTGAGGGTAGAAGATCCGCATATTTAGTTCATTGATTTCCACTTTACCAGCTATTTTGTGATATAACTTAATCCTGTTAATCTGGGTAGCATCGTCATAAATGTTGTTTTCTGTAACTTCAATCATCCCTTTACCATCAGGATCCGGATATGTTGAGTGGGGATAATGCTTTGTCGAATCCCTCAACAATATATTTAGACGTGGATTAAATATATCAATTATGAAACGTCCTTCTTTCTTCAGGTGCTCCCTTACACAAGAAAAACAGGATTCTATGTCCTCTAACCTATGTAGTTCACTCATTGAATTAAAAGGGAAGAAGATAAGCCCAAACATCTTTCCCAGGTGAAAATCTCGACAGTCGGCATGGAGCCACTCAATATCAACTTTTTCTCTCTCCGATTTTTCCCTTGCCTCTGCCAACATACTTTCTGATATATCCAAACCGGTGAGTTTGAATCCTTCCTTTGCCAGAGGAATAGTAACCCTTCCAGTTCCACAGGCTAATTCAAGAACAGGTTCACCATATTTTCGGACCTGAGATACCCAGAAAGGAATATCCCGGACAAACTTAACCCTGAGATCATAGGGTTTTCCATCAAAGTAAAGTTGTTTCTTATTTGTTCCCTTCATATCTCTCTTTTCCTCTATGTGATTTTGCCTAACTCTTTTATATTACGATTGCAGATATACCACTCTATGGGTGTTCTTATTACTCTCATATTGCACCACTTCCCTTTTCTTTTTCATCTCCAAACATTTCATCTAATGAACTCCTTATAGACATAAAAGCCTTATTGATCACATAAGTAAAGATCTCTGTGGTTCGTTCTATTCTATATCACTAATTGCAAAAATGCAAGTATCGTCCCCAATCCTCTTATTTCTCCTTTTACATGTCGCAAACTCTATATGTGTATTCTAAACTCGCATGTATCAGCACCGTTTGCTATAGTTTGTAATACTTCGACTTTCACTGGCTTGGATAATGCTTCTTCAAAGACTCTTTTGAACCAACCTGCTCCACAATAACAGTAAGTAAGCGGAATTTTCTCTTTTGTCTTACTTACCGCTCCACAATAACACCGTTCGTAACTCGTCTTAATAACATCCCCCTCTAACCTCAAATTCCTACCTCCGATGTGATGTTCGTTGAGCTTAATCAGGAACTCTTTGATGTCCCTGGATTCTTTATACAGTTTCTTTGCCTTTTTTATCATGGGCACTCCAACACATTGACTCACACCAATTTGATACACTGAACCACATTCTCGCATTATCTTTTGTGCTACAGTTTTAGAGGTTTTACTGAGCAGATCATCCATTAATCTCTTAATGAATTTGGCTTTTTGAATGGGTGTGTTCAGCTGTGCATATTCAGATAAATCTACATCCAACACAGATGATGGGTCTTTGCCCGTAATTTCATTAAAACTCCACTTAAACCTGCTTACATGGAATGGCATATTAACCTCCTATTATATTGTGCAGCGTTATTTTGCACAACCCGTTATGTTCACTCAGCCTCGTAGTCCCGCCAGAGCCAGCGCAACGCCGTTGGCAACGTAGCGCCGCCGTGTGCGAGACTATGAAATCGAAAAAGTTCAGGCACTTAGTGGTACAGCTGGGGGACGTTGTTATTACCTTATTAAAACTATTCTTTTGCTGTATTCCTTTCAATTGCTTCCTTTACTTTAAATAATACCTTTTCAATAAAGAAATAAAAGTCTTTACTCTCTTTATCTGAGATGAAGACTCCTCCACTATAAAGATCTCTGTTCCTTTTCATTCGCATTAAATTACCAACCTCATTAATAGTCTCATCTTGTAATATCTCACTCATTTTTTCAATAATCTTGATGTGATGCCCTGGAATGCTTCTGATCTTGACCTGTCCAATTTTTGCTATCAAAGCAATACCTCCCTTTATCAAAGCAGTGTAACTGTAATTGAATTTTACTTCGGAACGTTTATTTTCCCGAGCAATTTCAAGGTCTCGCAGAGAATTACTGAGATATTGACCTATTTGTTTATCGGAGAAATCAAACCTGACAAAATATTTTATTTCGAACTTTATCATATTATTTCGATTCTTTTCTTTTCTAAAACATCAGTTATAAATGGGTCTTTATTCGCTACTATGGAATCGAATTCTTGCTGACTTATACTGGTAACATTTATTTCTCTATCTGTTGATTTCTGTAACTGTGTAATTGTCTTCTGAAGCAGCACAGTGTTATGGTTACCAATTACAATAATGTCAATATCACTAAAGGCATCCATTCTATCTTCTGCATAGGAACCATAGATGAATGCTCTCTTTATACCTGTTAACTCTCCTAAAACGGTTTTCAATTGTTTTTCGAGTCCAATTGTTTTTAGAATAATCCTTTTATACTCCTTATAAAGCGAATACTTCTTGTTCAACGAGTAATATTTCTGGTTACCGATTATTTCGATTTTGAAAAGCCCCTCTCTTTCAAGTTCATTTAGCTTTTTAACAAGATTTCGTTTATCTACCCCAAGATGACGTACCAATTCATTGACATAAAGATTCTCCTCTTCGTGTAGAAAATAGAAAGCAAGAAGCGATTGAACAATTTTAGATTTTATAGAAATCAATTTTCCTCCAGGTGTTTCATTTTACACCTATGAGTGTAATAAAATACACCGCAAAAGTCAAGAGGAAAATTTTTGGTGTGGGAAAAGTTCAGGCATAGGGAACAGTCAGCAAGTTAAAAATAATCTCAAGGGAGAGTTTAAGGAAATTAAAATTTCAAAGATGCAAGCACCGCCCCCAAACTCTCCGTCCTCAAAAACCATGCCCTCAAACTTCTACTTAAAATATACCTCCATCCTATCAAACGCCTTATTTATCATCTCTTCGGAAACACAGAACGATAATCTTAGATGTCCTTCACCTGTTGGTCCGAAAGCAATTCCTGGTGTTGCTGATACCTTTGCTTCCTTTAAGAGTTTTTTGCAAAAGATTGTTGAATTACTACCTTCTTCTAACAAGATTTTGGGAAACATAAGATAGGAACCGCCTGGTCTTTCATATTCGAAAACAGAATCGAGTCTGTCAAGTCGCTCACACATTAGATTACGAGCAGAGAGGTAGTGCTCCCTGAATGTTGCAACACATTCCTGTGAACCTTTCAAAGCAGTAAGTGCGGCATATTGAGATACAACTGGTGCACAAATGGCAAAAGGAATATGTGCTTTAGTGATTTGTGAAATTAATTCTTCATCCGTATGCAGGTAGCCAATCCTCCAACCGGTCATAGCATAGGTTTTGGTAAATGTATAACAACTAATCACATTCCTTCTCATTCCTGGAATCGAACCTATACTAAAATGCTTATAACCATCATAGGTAAAATATTCATAAGCCTCATCCGTAATAACCATTAAGTCATTCTCCAGTGCAATTTCCGCTAACATTCGTAGCTGTTCCTCAACAAAGACAGTACCGGTTGGATTGGATGGAGAACAGTACATAATAGCCTTTGTCTTAGGTGTTATCGCATTTTTGATGTTCTGGATATCCAGCATAAATCCTTCTTCTTCGATTAAAGGGACAAGGACAGGTTTACCAGAAGCAATAAGAACCTGGCGGATGTGGGTTGAATATGTTGGTGTTGGCATAATCACTTCATCCCCCGGGTCAATAACAGCCATTACAGCTGAGGATAACCCTTCAATAGCACCAACAGTAACCAATATTTGAGAGACATTGGCATCTATATTATTGTCCCTTTTGAGTTTCTTAACTATCTCTTCCCGCAATTTCAACAAACCAGCATTTTCAGAATATCCCCCTACAAATCCATTCTTAATTGCTAAAACCGCACCTTCCTTAATATGTTCAGGTGTATCGGAGGTCGGTTTTGCCCAGGATAAAAATGCTACATCCTCTATCTCTTTTGATAATCTTGTCATTTCATGAATAGCAGATTTTCCAATCTGTTTTACCCTATTTGATACTTTCCGATTATCGTTCATTCCATCACCTCCATTTTTCTAATCGTAAGCCAGACGGGTTTTCTCATCCGTTAGTGTCGGTTTAATAAATTCCTTCCACTCAGGAGAATCCCATGTTCTTAGCTTCGAATGAGTAATGTAATATTTCTGTGGAATCGGATGTGTCCCTATAACAACCTTAATACCGTATCCTTCCTGAATAAAATCACGAAAATGAGCAATGTATGGACAGGGAGGATAGCCCACAACCATTCCTGTAGCAAAATGGATTATCTCGGCTCCGTTTTTTTTCATCTCCTCCGGAGAATATTCTATGTTACCACCAGGGCATCCGTCACAAGTAGTATATCCAACAACCTCTACATCCTGACCTTTATAGATACTAAAGGCTCCTTCCCTATTTCGAAGAGCCCTGAAACATTTGCCACCAGCACAAGTATGGTAGCGATTACAGATAATGATTCCGATCTTCTTTATTTTCTTTATTTTCTTCATTTTACTCTCCTTTCAAATTACAAAAATGCAAAACCCGACCCCCAAAACGCTCTTCATAGTCTACACCAACACTTGTTCATTTCAGCCAATACCATTTAGTACCTTTTAGTGTATCTTTTATACCTATGTCATGTTGCCTTAGTTCTTCACGGAGACGATCAGCCTCATCCCAATTTTTATCTTTGCGCGCTTGCTCGCGTTGCTTTATCAATTTTCGATAGGCTTCAGGTAGTTCCTTTCGCTCAGCAGTTACAAAACCTAATCCTAAAACTCTATCGAATTCCAGGAGCAAATTGAGTTTGTCTCTGCTCAATAACTTAGTATCCTTTACTACCTTCCATACTACAGCCAGTGCAAGTGGTGCATTGATATCGTCTGCAATAACACTCTTAAACTCGCTTATGTATTCTTTCATAAGTTTGGGATTGGAATGGGTTACATCGATATCTGCCCGGAATTCCAAAACACGTTGCCTTAATTTTTCATAAGCTCTTTTGGCTCCTTCAAGCCCTTCAAAACTAAACTCTAACTGCTGGCGATAGTGTGCGCCGAGACAGAAATACCGATAGTGCAGTGGTTCGAATCCATGATTAACGAGAGCGCGCAAATCCAGGAATCCTTCTTTGGATTTCGACATTTTATCTCTTTTAAGCACAAGAAATTCTCCATGCATCCACACATCACACCATTTGTGCCCCAAATACGCCTCAGATTGTGCAATTTCATTTGTGTGGTGGATTGGTATATGGTCAATGCCTCCACAGTGTATATCAAGTCGTTTACCCAAATATTTTATCGCCAAAACCGTACATTCAATATGCCATCCTGGAAAACCACGCCCCCATGGTGAATCCCATTGCATTACCTGATTGGGAAATTTTGACTTAGACAACCAGAGTGCAAAATCACCGGGATGACGTTTGTTCTTATCTACCTCGATACGCGCACCTGCGAGTAGTTTCTCAATAGGAATACCGGATAGTTTACCATATTCAGGGAACTTTGATATTTCAAAATAAACATTGCCCTCGACTTCATATGCATATCCTTTATCAACTAAAACTCGTACAAATTCAATCATATCATTCACATGTGCAGTTGCTCGACACACAATATGTGGTCGTAGAATATTTAGCGACTCGGCATCCTGAAAAAATATCTTTTCATAGTAGAGCGCAATCTCTTTTACTGTTTTACCCTCACGCCGTGCACCAATAACCATCTTGTCCTCTCCTGTATCCGCATCAGATACCAGGTGTCCGACATCAGTAACGTTCATAACGTGTTTTACTTTATATCCAAAATATTCAAGAGTTCTTCTCAGAATATCTTCAAAAATATATGCGCGAAAATTTCCTATATGGGAATAGTTGTATACAGTAGGGCCACATGTATAGAGCCGCACGCAATCATCTGAAATTGGTTTAAATAATTCTTTCTTTCGGCTCCATGTATTATACAATTTGATAAACGTATCTTCCATAGGTTCTATAATATAAGAAATTGAAGACCAATGTCAAGATTTATCAAATTTTGGTATCATTACCAAAAACAGATGTCACATTTAGGAAAAACTATTCCATAGAGATATAATTAGATTCAAGGAATCAAAGCCAGAAGACTTGCCGCTTCGATACGCGTCTCGGAGGGCGAGCGGGCATGGTTCGTGAGATTTTAATCTCACGAGAGCGAGGCCGAGAGCCGAGCGGCAATTTCCTCGCCGGGGAAATTGACCGTGTCTTTTCGTGTGGCAAGTCCGAATGGCTAATAAAAATGCGCCATTTTTCGTAGTAATTAAATGTGACATATTGCTTTGGAATAACAGATTTATCAAATTTTGGTACAATTTTCCTCTCAACCCTCTTACCCCTTGTTTCTAACTAATTAACCGCAGATGCACACGTATAAGTGTAGATATCTCCACCCATCCCTGTTTTCTTAGTTTGATTGTAAATGTAAGCGCACAAAATGTCTTGCACTGGGGAGCGGGATTCTTTTACTAAAGACCGAGGACTGATTGCATAGATTCACAAATTCATGTACCGTCTCTGGCCACCGTCTAATCGATATAGCTACATAGCTTTAGAGGAAATTCTACTCTCTACTTCAACCCTGAAGTGTCCCTGATATGTCAATTAATCACAGAGTAGTTTTATTGAAGCCTATCCCTCACTTTGTTTTACCCAGCTGTAATCCATCTCAGATAGTTGCTTATACAGATTCCAGCGTCGGTTAACATCATACTGAGCAAGTTTGGCCAGTTCCTTTGCTCTTTTAGGATTGATTGCCTTCAGGACGCGATAGCGGTTCTCACCATACATATACTCCTCTATAGGAATTGACGGCTCCCTGGAGTCAAGTTGAAGCGGACTTTTGCCCTGTTCCGTACGGCTGGGGTCATAACGGTAAAGCAACCAGTGCCCGGATTTCACCGCCTTTTTCTGTTCATCAAGTTCCTTAGTCATGTCAATTCCGTGTGCAATACATGGGCAGTAACAGATTATAAGGGAAGGTCCATTATAGGCCTCTGCCTCCATAAATGCCTTCACGGTATGAGCTGGATTAGCACCAAAGGCAACTTGAGCAACATATACATAACCATAAGATTGGGCCATCATCCCGAGGTCTTTCTTTGGCATAGGCTTTCCTGCAGCAGCGAATTTCGCGGTGCTACCCCTGGCAGTTGCCTTGGACATCTGGCCGCCGGTATTGGAGTAAACCTCTGTATCCAGGACGAGCATATTAACATCTCGTCCGGAAGCGAGAACATGATCCAGTCCGCCATAGCCAATGTCGTATGCCCAACCATCTCCACCACAGACCCATACCGATTTTCGGACGAGGTAATCCGCAAGGGATTCCATATGAGCATCTTTGTTTTTATTGGCCAATTTCCTGAGTTCATTCACTCTGCTGCGCTGCTCTTCTATTCCTGCATCGGTTGTTTGATCAGCGTCAAGTAGACCCTTCTTCAATTTGTCAGGTACATAATCGGCCATCGAGAGACGCTCTTTGGCTTGCTGATTCAGACGGTCACAGGTGAGCTTGAATCCGTATCCTATTTCAGCAGCATCCTCAAAGAGGCTATTGGTCCACGCCGGACCAAGGCCATCACCACGCTTGCAGTAAGGAGTCGTAGGTAAGTTCCCACCATAAATACTTGAGCAGCCTGTTGCATTAGATATAAGTGTCCTATCCCCAAAAAGTTGGGTAACGAGCTTAACATAAGGCGTCTCACCGCAGCCGGCACAGGCGCCGCTAAACTCGAAAAGAGGACGAATGAGCTGACTGCCCTTTACAGTACCCTTCTTTATGGTATCGGGGTCGGTTTCCGGAAGATTAAGGAAGAAGTCCCAGTTCAGAATTTCGGACTCTCGAAGCTCAAACTGACTCTCCACATGAAGCGCTTTCCGCTCTGGATTCTCCCTGTCTACTGCTGGGCAGACATGCACACAGAGAAGACAGTCAGAGCCAGTACAATCCTCAGGAGCAACCTGAAGAGTGAATTTCTTACCTTTATAATCTTTACCCTTTGCATCAATGGATTTAAAGGTCTTTGGAGCATCTCTCAGATACTCCGGGTCGTATATCTTCATTCTGATAGTAGCATGCGGACACACCAGGCTGCACAGACCACACTGCGTACATAGCTCCTCATCCCATACAGGAATTTCTACAGCTACATTACGTTTCTCATATTGGGTGGTTCCCGTGGGCCACTGTCCATTAGCCGGCATCTGGGAAACACGAATCTTATCACCTTCCAGACGGATAATCTCAGCCGTTACCTCCTTCACGAAATCCGGGGCGAAATCGGGAACCGTGGGTGACATTTCCCTATCGCAGATTGGCTTATCAGAATATTTAACCTCGTGTAGTCCAAGAAGAGCGCGGTCAACCGCTTCAAAGTTTTTCTTAACAACCTCTTCACCTTTACGACCGTAAGTCTTTTCGATGTTCTTTTTGATAAGCTTCACCGCCTCCTTTACGGGGATTATATCAGCCAGTTTAAAGAAGGCAGTTTGCATAATGGTGTTGATTCGAGCACCCAGATATAGCTCTCTTGCCAGATCAATTGCGTTCAAAACATAGAATTTGGCTTTCTTCTCGAGGATCTGGCACTGGACCTTTTTGGGTAACTTATCCCAAACCTCATCGGGTCCGTAAGGAGAATTTAGGAGGAACGTACCGCCTTCTTTCAAGGTTTTAAGTACATCGTATTTCTCAACAAAATACCAGTTGTGGCATCCCACGAAATCAACGGTCTGACACAGATAGGTACTCTTGATTGGTTCGTCAGAGAAGCGGATATGACTGGTGGTGCGGCTACCTGCCCTCTTGGAATCGTAGACAAAATATCCCTGGGCATATTTATCGGTGGCTTCGCTGATAATCTTTATGGTATTTTTATTTGCGCCAACAGTGCCGTCGGAACCCAGACCCCAGAAAATCGCCTGGTATGCTGAGCCGCAAACATTGCTTACACTCTCGCTCCACTCAAGACTGGTATTGGTAATGTCGTCGTATATACCAACAGTGAAATGATTCTTTGGCTCCCTGGCGTCAAGATTATCGAATACGCTCTTGACCATTCCGGGTGTAAACTCCTTGGAAGAAAGACCATAGCGTCCGCCGACAATAATTGGCCTCTCGGCAAAGGGTGCCATGCCCTTATCAAGCATCTCATCAACCGCCGTAACTATATCCAGATAGAGTGGTTCTCCGAGGCTTCCGGGTTCCTTAGTGCGGTCAAGCACTGCGATTTTTTTGACTGTCTTCGGCAATGCTCTGGCCAGATATTCGGTGCTAAAAGGCCTGTATAAACGAACTTTGATAATCCCAATCTTCTCACCGCTACTTTTAAGAAAGTCTACTGTTTCGTGAGCTGTATCAGTACTAGAGCCCATCAGGATAATTACCTTTTCTGCATCCGGCGCCCCAACATACTGGAAAATTTCATATTCTCGACCAATAAGATTTTTGAATTTCTTCATATATTTCTCGACAATCTCCGGAACTTTCAAATAGAACTGGTTGACCGTCTCACGTCCCTGGAAATAGACATCGGGGTTCTGACTGGTACCGCTTATCATCGGGTGGTCAGGAGAGAGTCCGCGTATTCGGTGAGCAACGACAAACTCATCCTCTATCATCTCTCGCATGATGTCCTTGTCAATAACCTCTATCTTCTGAATCTCATGACTTGAGCGAAACCCGTCGAAGAAGTGCAGGAACGGCAAACGACATTCCAGACTTGCCGCAGTTGCAATCAGTGCGATATCCATAACTTCCTGTATGCTGCCCGAAGGCATCATACAGTATCCGGTAGTGCGACAGTTCATTACATCGGAGTGATCCCCGAAAATCGATAGAGCCTGGCAGGCCAAAGAACGCGCAGCAATGTGGAACACGGTAGGCAAGAGCTCTGCTGCTATCTTGTGCATATTTGGTATCATAAGTAGTAGACCCTGACTTGCGGTAAATGTAGTAGCAAGCGCGCCTGACGCCAGTGCGCCATGGATAGTCCCGGAAGCACCGCCTTCCGACTGCAACTCCACTACCTCAGGCACCGTATTCCAGATATTCTTCTCGTTGTTCGCCGATTTGGCATCCGCGATTTCCCCCATGGGACTGGACGGAGTAATAGGATAGATGGCGATTACTTCATTACACGCGTGGCCTACGTGTGCTGCTGCGCTGTTTCCATCCATTGCTTCCATTCTCTTTGCCATAATATCATTCCTCCTCAATTTTAAGTTTTAAAGAATTGTTGTAATCGGTACCGACCTTTGACTTCCCGTCCTACTTTTTTTGTTACTTTA
>JAGLZA010000273.1 GCA_023131835.1 Caldifarciminota bacterium | reverse complement strand
GAGCGGGATTTGCCGGAGAAACCGTCCTCATAAGGAAATCAGGCGAAAAGTTTCCTGCCTTATTTTCTACGTACCCCCTCTTAGACGAAAAAGGTAACATGTATGCCGCGTTGGGTGTAAGCATTGATATCAGCGAACAAAAGAGACTTGAAGAGCAACTCCAAAAGGCCAGGAAAATGGAAGCAATGGGACTCATGGCAGGTGGTATAGCTCACGATTTGAACAATATCCTGTCAGGGATTGTAAGCTATCCAGATTTACTCTTAATGGATTTACCTGAAGACAGCAAACTCAGAAGGCCTATTGAGACTATAAAGGAGTCCGGGCAAAGAGCTGCTTCTGTCATCTCGGATTTATTAACAGTAGCAAGAGGGGCAGCCAGTAGCAAAGAAGTGTTGAACTTGAATACCCTGGTCAAGGAATACTTACGTTCTGCTGAACACAAAACACTCGAAACAAGATATTCATCTGTTACTTACAAGACACAACTTGATTTCCACCTGTTGAATGTAAGTTGCTCGCCTGCTCACATCAAAAAGGCTTTGATGAATTTGGTTCAGAACAGTTCGGAGGATATTTCAGGTGAAGGTAGCGTTGTCATATCCACGAGAAACCAGTATGTAGATAAGCGTCTAAAGGGTTATGATGATGTACGCATAGGTGAATATGCCGTGATAGCAATTTCAGACAATGGTCACGGTATATCTCCGCAAGATCTTGGGAGGATTTTTGAGCCATTTTTTACCAAGAAGGTAATGGGCAGGAGCGGCACAGGGTTAGGTCTGACTGTTGTATGGAACACGGTGCAAGACCATGATGGGTACATAACCGTAAGAAGTGGTGAGGAAGGTACAATATTTGAGCTATATTTCCCGATAACCAGAGATGAGGTGACTGCTGAGGAAAAACAGATACCATTAGAAAATTACGTTGGACGTGGAGAGAGGATTCTAGTTGTTGATGACGAGGAGAACCAAAGGGAAATCGCATGTGGGTTGTTGACCAAGCTGGGTTATTCGTCTGAAGCTGTTTCGAGTGGAGAGCAAGCTATTGAATATCTAAAGGAACATTCAGCGGATCTAATCGTTCTTGATATGATTATGCCCAAAGGGATAAATGGTCGTGAGACATACGAGGAGATAATAAAAATTTACCCTAAGCAGAAGGCGATCATAGCCAGTGGTTTTTCTGAATCAGAGGATGTGAAGGCTGCTCAAAAATTAGGAGCAGGCCAATATGTTAAGAAGCCTTACACTTTACAAAAGA
>JAGLZA010000272.1 GCA_023131835.1 Caldifarciminota bacterium | reverse complement strand
GGCGTATTGCGTTTACGCCCACTCCTGCCCGCGATTGTAGAAGCGGTTTCTAAAACCGCGATATCCTCTACATCGTGGGGTGAGTTTTTCCCTTATTAACGATTTTATCACATTTTCTTCTTAAAAACACACTTTTCCACAGTTTTTTCACATTTTTTCAAAAAAAACACTTGACATTTTGAATTGTTATATTATAGGTTTAAGGTGAAGATGAAGAAATGGACAATAATCTTTAATTATAATAGAGTGAGGGGGATTTCTGTCACAGAAAAGGTATTGATTATTTCAATTGCATTTCTTGGTATATTCGGAGGGGTATTTGGTTATGTTGTGTTTGAGGGATGCAGGAATAAAACATTAATCAATAAATATATAGAACTTAAAAATGAAAATAATTATTATCTTTCCAACCTTAAAAGAATAAGTTCCGATATAGTCACAATTGATAGTCAAATGGAAAAAGCAGGAGTGAATAATACGGTTCTAATGCTTGCTGGCGAATTAGAACCTATAGATAAGACTGTTAAAGCTATGGGTGTTGGTGGTTTTCCCGAAAAGAGAGAATTCTATTCTGATGCTATTGAATCAATGAGCAATAAGTTAGAAAGCCGCCTCAATAGGATCGAGAATCTTGTTAATCTTGAAAATAGATTTCTCAAACAGGCAGAAGGAAAACTTGAAAAACTCAATTCAAGACTCTCTCATACCCCGGCTATCTGGCCAACCTATGGGTGGGTTACTGATGGATTTGGATGGAGAATCCATCCGATAACCAAAAAGCGCCAATTCCATGAGGGTTTTGACATAGCCAATCGCTCGGGAACATCTGTGATTGCCACTGCCGATGGAAGAGTTACATCTGCAAAATGGAGACCCGGTTATGGTAAGACTATAGTGATAAGACATGGCTATGGATTTGAAACAAGATATGCGCACCTTAGAGATTATTGTGTTAGAAAAGGACAGTATGTCCGAAGAGGTCAAAGGATAGGTTTTGTTGGTTCGACTGGACGCGTGACTGGTTCTCATCTGCATTACGAAGTCAGGGTAATTGGTCAACCAGTAAATCCATATAACTACTTAGACACCTATAAGAACTGTTATTAATTTTCCGTGATAAAGGTTGAGTCCTTAACAGTAGAGAGGGAAGGGAACACTGTTATTCGTGATATCAGTCTTTCCTGGCATAAAGGCGAAAAAATTGCACTTCTTGGACCTAATGGTGCTGGGAAGACCACACTTGCTTTAGCCCTTTCAGGGATTATTGTACCAGAATCTGGTTATATATATATAGATTCACAGCCAATCTCCGATTATAGTCTAACTGATTTGAGGAAGAAGATAGGCATTGTCTTTCAGGATCCGGAGACTCAATTTGTAACAACAGATGTCAGCAGAGAGATAGCTTTTGGGTTGAGCAATATTGAGTCCGATCCAGATGAGATTTTCAGAAGGGTTGATTATATTATTGAAAAACTGAATCTATTTGATTTGATTAATCGAGATACTTCAAATCTTTCAGGAGGAGAGAAACAACTTGTTGCTATGTCAAGTATCTATGCAATGTCTCCAGATTATATCGTCTTTGACGAGGTTACATCCTTTCTTGATAGGAGATCCAGAGAGAGGATTTACAAATTGTGGGAGGATACGCCTTCTGGGCTCCTTATAATAACACAGAATTTTGAAGAGATAAAATGGGCTGATCGGGTGATATTGCTTGAAAATGGAAAAATATCCTTTGAGTCGGAGGCTGATACATTATTAAAGAAGAATATTATCCACACCCCGGAGGCGGTATTCAGGACATTGCTCGATGAGAATAAGGATTTTATTCCTGAATATCAACAAATCCTTGAGATATTAGGATGATAGTCTTAAAGAATGTCAGTTTTAGTTATGGCGGTTTAGATGTTTTAAAGAAATGTTCTCTCCAATTTGAATCAGGCGAAACTCATCTAATCATTGGTTCTACGGCTGCTGGCAAGACTACCCTTGGCTTATTGATTGCTCAATTGCTAAAACCCGATAGAGGAAGGGTTGTTTTTCCAAGGGGAAATATCAAGGATATTCGTAGAGAGATGGGTTTTCTCTTCCAATTTCCCGAGGACCTATTCTTTAATGAAACGGTTTACGAGGAGATTGCATATGGAGCAAAGAGACATCATATAAAGAATATAGAGGAACGAGTCCACTCGGCAATTGAAATGGTTGGATTGAACGATGATTTCTTTATGAAATCCCCTTTTAATCTTTCTGAAGGAGAAAAAAGGTTAGTAGCACTTGCTTCGATTCTTGTATGGGACCCATCATGGATTATCCTTGATGAACCCTTTAGTGGTCTTGACTGGCAAGCAAGGGAAAGGCTTGTAAAGACGATAAAGGAACTAAAAGGGGAGGTAGGAATAATATTAATTTCTCACCACATTGATGATATTATTGAATATGTGAATCAGGTTATCCTTTTAGTAGAGGGGGAGATTGCTTTTGCTTCGCCACCAGATGAGGTTGATTGGGATATGGTTTTTGAATCTGGTTGTGACATCCCCTATGGCGTTAAGATGGCGAAAAGACTAAGAGACAATGGTATTGATGTGTCCCTGGAATACAGTATACCCAGATTGATTCAGGCATTAAAAAAGTAAAGGGACTCTACCTATTTCTTTTTATTTTCTGTCTTGCCTTCCTGTGTGCTTCGAAGGTCCTTGTGAATATATGGTCTCCCTTTCCAGTGGCAACATAGTAATAATAATCGGTTCTGGCAGGATGAATTGCTGCGAGAATTGATTGATAGCCGGGATTGGCAATTGGTCCGGGAGGAAGTCCATAGTGTTTATATGTGTTATAAGGGGAATCAACTTTAAGGTCGCGATAATATACTCGCGATTTGTGATAGCCTAAGGCGTAAAGAACAGTAGCATCAATCTGAAGGCGCATGCCCTTTTTTAATCTGTTATATATAACAGATGCAATGATAGGTTTTTCACTTTCCATCATTGCTTCCCTCTCAATCAGAGAGGCTATTGTTAGTATCTGGTAAGCGTTAAACTTGATTGATTTAATCCTGGTTTTAAAACCTGGTTCTAACACAGAGTACAGGCGCGAAACCATCCTTTTAATAACCACATCCGGATCATCACTTCTGTACAAGATATATGTATCAGGAAAGAGATATCCCTCTATGTTATTGGATTTGATGCCTAAACTGCGAAGGAATGATCGGTTGTGAATAAGGGCGTCCATTTTCTCTATGTCGATGTCGGTCTTTCTCCCGATAAGATTGAGTGTTTGCTTGGCTGTGAGACCTTCGGGGATAGTTATACAGACGGTTATTCGAAGTCCTCTGGATAATGCGTTTAGGACGAAACGTGGATAATCGTGTATTTTGAATCTGTACCAGCCGTAGGAAAGTGAAGTTGGTTTTCTTGCTAAGATAGTCATTAACCGAAAACCATATTCATCCTGAATTATACGATGTTCTTTCAGTTTTTTTGCTATTTCTTTAAGATTCTTATTTTTATCAATTTTTACCTCAATGTATTCCGTGGGGGTGGTTGAACAAAGGATGGGCAACAGCAGGATAGCAATACCCAATGGAGTGAGTAGTATTCTAATTCTCTGCAAGGAATCCTCGCAGGATCAGAGTTGCACTTATTCTATCAAGTAGTCTCTTATCCCTTGCTTTTCCCATATCTGCTGCTATTCGGTATGCTTCTTTTGTTGTAAATCTTTCATCATAGAGTTCTACCCTGAGATTTAATTCAGCCTGAATCCTTTCTTTAATCTTTTGCACTAATCTTGCCCTCTGTCCTATTTTTCCTCTGGTTGTGAGTGGCAATCCAAGCACCACGCCTTCTATTGTGTATTCCTCTATCAAATTTCTTAAGTCATTGAATAAGTGTTCTGTTTTGATTGTCCTCCATGGCTCTACTATACCGAGCTCATCTGTCATTGCAATACCTGTCCATTTACCTCCTAAATCAAGACCAATCCAGCGAACCATATTCTAATATATTATTGATTTGCAATTTTTGCAAGTTATTTGTTTTTTCTTATCCTCCTATCCGTTTTTAACCACGGTTTCTTCACGGTTTATTTAGAATTCCTCAAGAGAGAATACCAAGGAAGCAAAAGGAATTAGTTAAATAGTTAAATGGTCGAATAGTTAATTGGGAGCGAACCCCACGAACCCTATGAACCCCACGAACTCCATGAACCCTTAACGACTGCTGACATTGAACCTTGGACAATAGATGAATGACTGTTCCTTTACGATGGTCGGATTTTGAATGTGGAATAACCTATCAACAACATAAATCCTGAAAACAAAAAGACTATTGCAATCCCAAAGGTATCTGCAAGAAATCCCAGTATTGGAGCTATAAACAATGATAAAAGGGAAAGCAATTGATTCTCCATTGAGAGAACAGTTGCCCTCTGTGACGGAATCGCGATGTTGGCGATATACCCTATCATCATAGGCTTTCTTGCATTTCTTAAGAAATAGAGTACCAAGAAGAGGAATATCACAGGGATGGTAAATTTATATAAATTTAAGATTCCAATGAGGAGAAAAGATACAAGATTTATGATATAGAATACATTCATTGCCTCGGTTCCGTTCCCAAATAGGTTCTTCAATCTATTTGCATTCCTTGAAGCAGTAGAGGCAAATATATAGATAAAGAAGTAAACCACTCCTATGACCAATGCAGACCTCTTTTCATTCGAATACCCGATGAATATGGGTAAAGAAAGAGCCCAGAGGTTAAGGATGGGTTGCAGGTAATCCTTACTTATTTTGAAAAACGCTCCGTAGAGAGATATATTCAATATGCCAACAGTAAGATTCTTGAGACTCTTAAAGGATAACAAGGTCTCTTTGAGGTGTCGTTTCATTTCAAAAAGAAATCTTCCGGTATGAGGGGTAATTACATCCTCAGGGTAGGTAAACATAAGTAATAGATCCATAAAATAGGGAATCATAGAAGCAAGGAAAATAATTCCATAAGCACCTCTGAAAAAGATTAAACCGGCGGCTATAAGAGAGGATAAGGCAGAACCAAGTTTTGAGTAGGATCGGGTGATGCCGTAGATTTTGACCTTTTGATCAGCCATCTGGCGTCTTTCCAGGTAATCAAAGATTATAGCCTTGTGAGTTCCTGTCCTTAAGGTTTCGCCAAGAGCAAAAAAGAGCATTGCAAGAGAGAAAATGATGAAGGAATGTCCAAGGTAAAAGATAAGAAATGATACAATGTAGGAAATAAAGCACCATATCATTGCCTTCTTTTTACCATATATATCCGCCAGAGCACCTGTTGGTATCTCAAGCAGATTCACAAATATCTCTCTGATAGATATCAGGAATCCAATCTGTAAGAAACTAAGGCCCCTGGAGAGAAAGAAAAGGAGAAGGAATGGTTCAAAGAACCTCAGGTTTTTCAGAAATCCATAAGTAGAAAACTTCCAGATCGCTCCTCTTTCTTTTGCCATATTGAGTAAATCTTATACTAATTCTATTCAGAATCAAGTCTTTATCCATTTTTTACCTTTATCTTTGTGAAATTCAGCCCGCGATTGTAGGGGCACGATGCCTCGTGCCTTCCGGGTTAATGTATGGGTGAGGTTTCCTCGCCCAGAATGTAGGGGTTGGATTCGTCAAATTCGAAAAACGTAGGGGCAAGACACGTCTTGCCCTCTTCTTCTAATGTTTGTAGTGACAATATACATCTTGTCACTCCTTCTTTTTGCCCCCAAATCCTATCTTCGGCTCTTTGCCGACGACCTGAAACTCTGGACTCTCGCTCCAAACACTTTTCCCTTGACTTATGATTTTTTTTGATTAACATAATTTAAGAAAAACAAAAGGAGGTAATATTATGAGGAGAATATTTACTGTTGTTTTCTCTTTACTGGCTTTTATGGTTTATGCTGAAAATTTAGATGAAGAGAAAATCAATCAGAATGTTATTGTCTATCCCCAGAATCCCGAAATCACCCAAATCTTACAGCAGATGGATTCAGCGAAAGAAGCAGGGGATTTCGAACTATTCAGAGAACTTCTTGAAACCTATAATAAAATGAGTCCCCCGGTTAAAAAAGATTATCCTATTGGACCCGATGCAGAAGAAATGAATTCAAGACCTCTTGAAAGCCGCTGGTCAGGGAATGACATATTGATAGACAGTTATTCATACGGTATTCAAGGCATATCAATGGATACCAGAGGGAATGATCTGATTTATCTTGCAGTTTCAAAAAAAGAAGGCTATTATGATGTTAATGATATAGATATCTATTATTCCAATAATGGATTAACCTGGTGGTATTTAACAAGACTGTTCTGGCAAAGTCACCACCTCTTCAGTCCAACCCTGAAGATTGTAGAAACTCCTGACACTGATTATATCTTTGTCTCATTCCATTCTGTAGATACTGCTACTGGCAATGCTGATGTTCTGGTTTATCGAAGAAATTTAGTCAACAATAATTATATATACTTTTATCCTGCGAACAATCCATCGGTAAACGAACTACATTCAAGTATTGATTCAGATGACCTGCAGTATCCAACTGGTCCTTATTTATATCTAACATACAGAACCGGTGATACTCTTATCTTTACGCGTTCAACTAATTTAGGACAAGACTGGGTCAGCAGAACTGCAATTGCAGTAGGTACTGCCTCATATTACTATACATATCCGGAAGTCGCATATGGACGGCATACTACTTCTGATTCATTCGATATCGGAGTTGTATTTGTATATAGGTCGAAAACAAGTTCGTATGTTAGACGAATAAGATTCAGGTGTAATTATTTTTATGGATTATCCTCAGCGTGGAGACCTATAACATACTTCACAACACCTGCCAATCACTATGATCAGAGACCAACACTTAGGTTGACACACGGTTCGATGCCCTCATCGGTAATATTATTTGCCCGACATGATACGGTGGGAACTGACACTGAGGATTTATATGAGTATTATACCTATAACGGAGGGAGAAACTGGTCGAGTGCCACACGTCTTTATTATGGAGGGGATTATAACGTCCTCTCATGCTTATCACTGGATGACAGCCCGAATGATTACCATGCCTTTTTCAAAGGTGACTATGATGATATAAGATATAAAGAAGCACATTACGATAATCTTCCTTCAGGTGGTTGGTCTTCTTCTATCCAGATAAGTAATGTATCGAATATATCTGAAGTGACTTCACCGGCATCGGCAGTCCTTGATACCCAACCCTGTGTAGCTTTTAATGCGTATTATAGTTCGACATATAATTTGTTGTTTAATGCTCTATGGCTACAAACAGGTGTTGAAGAAGATATGATATCAACAAATCCTATTGAATTCCAACCCAATTCTCCATTTATAGTGTCAGAAATGACCTACTGTGTTGGTAAGAGTGGACCGGTAAAAATCTCGGTTTTTGATATTACCGGAAGGTTGATTGATAATCTGATTAATGAATATAAAGAAAGCGGAACATATACAATTGATTTCGATACGGATAAATATAGAACCGGAGTCTACTTCATAAGGCTAAAATCCACAGATGGGGTGTATACCAGGAAAATCAGCCTTATAGAATAAAGGGTTCTGATTCTTAAAGCGTTCTTGCCCAAAACGTAGGGGCACGATGCCTCGTGCCCTCCGGTCAATGTAGGGACAGGTTTTACGCCTGCCTTTTTTGTAGGGTTTTGATTCATCAAACCCGAAAATAGGGGGATGTCTTGCCCCTGCGTTTTTGTGCGATTTACCAGGTCGCCCCTACAGAGGGCGAAGAGATGTTGCCCGTACAATTTGAAAAAGAGCGAAAATAGCATTTACTGGTTGATAAATTTCATATTTTTATATACTATGTGTTATGAAGACAAGTATGAAATTGTTTATTATCTGCCTTTTATTTGTACCTGCAAGGTTCTATTGTTGCCTTACGAGTGAGGAAATAAAAGAACTGAACTGTGAGATTCAGAAGTTCAGGAATCTTTTAGAAGAAGAAAATATTGAAGATATATTTACAACCTTTATGAAAGAAGAAATCCTTGAAAACTTTAGCGACCATTTGCAGGACATAAAAGATAAAAACTATAAAAATATTAAAGCAGACAGAATAAGTTACCTGGGCGCCAGATGGGGAGAAGTGATCAGGGCAAGGTTTGGAGACCTGATAGTTGATTCCATCATTATTGACATAAGTGAAGAAATGAGTTATTGGTTTAATATACGAGAAGATGAAGCAATGTATCATTGGGGGGTCGAAGATCGTATGGTTTATAAAGCAAAGGTTGCCGTTGGAAATGAACAAATGGGCAGGGGGACAATAATGGGTGAATTTGTAATCGGAAGAAAAGTGCGTAAACCAGACATTCTCTGGAAAAAACGAGATTTAACCATTCCTTATGGACATCTTTTTAATTCTTTCGGGACAAGAAAACTTGAATTATGGAGGGATGGGGAATACACATGCTATGCCTGCCATGGAACAAATGATACTACTGCAATTGGAAAACATATCAGTCTTGGATGTATTCGATTCCACAATAAAGATGTCATAATCCTTTATGAATTAGTGAAAGAAAAACGAACAAAGGTTGTTATCGTTGAATAATTAAGGAGGTATAAATGAATTTTTTGCTAATACTTTTACCTTTATTCTCAGAAGCCACAGAGATTGCAAATTATAGAGACTTGAAGCAGTCCCTCTTTGGTTTTGGTCATAAGGTAACATTTTCTGTTAGATATGATGATGAAAAACAGCTTGCTAAATTATACGGTCAGGTGGAAAATGCTCATTTTACCGTTTCCCTCAAAAAGAGAGAAGCGGAGTTCATCTCCTATTGGTTGAGAGAAATTCTGAGTGGCGAGTTAGAAAAACACTACTATTTTAGAATCTATAAAGACAAAAAGAAAAAGAATGGTACAGAATATAATGTTTTTTTTCAAATTCGGACAATATCATTAAGAGGTTCTCAGAAAGGAAAGGTGGTAGGAGAGGAAAACTTTTACCTCCTTCTTGGTCGTGAAATTTGCTTCTTTGATAATACAATCGCACGATATAGAGAAAGATATGAACCATCGGATTTAGAGTTGTTCCTGGCCTGGTTTGAAGGGGAATTTGATAACTATAAACAAAGGATAGAAGATATCTCAAATGAGAGAAAAAATTCCCATTCATTGATTCACTTTATTTTAACCCCTGTTGATATGCCACATTTTAAAGGGTATACTTTTTACAGCGTGCAGTATTTGGATGGCAATCCAGAGAAGGTTTACAGGCAGAGAATTTATGAAGTTGATTGGGATGCTGGTACAAGAACAGTGATTGTCAGGACCCATAAATTTCCCGATAATGAGGAAGAATACCGCAATGCACACCTTCATCCTGAGATACTTGAGAACCTTCGTCCCGAAGACCTGAAGAGTTTTCCAGGATGTGATATTTACTGGGAAAGACGAGGTGACCGATTTTACGGTAGAACAAAAAAGGGTTCCTGCCTTATCATTTCCTCAGACTCAGGGAGGAAATTGTCAATTTCCGTGGATATGGTTCTCTTCAAAGATGCTTTTTGGATTTTGGAGAATACGATTGATGAAAACGGTAATATTGTTTATGGTCGTTTCGATGGTGTTCATAACAAACTTAATCGATGCCATTTCTTTAAGGGATGGGTTTATTTTGAAGAGGGGAAAAAGGGAGATACCAGGAAATTCAAGATTGAGAACTTTCATAACCAGGGTAAAAAAGTCAGACTGGTTTGTAGAGAAACAGGTAAAATACTATATATTCTAAAGCTTTCTCAAGCAAATTTGAAAGAGAATGAGAGTTCCGTACTAAGACTTGAAGTTTTTAAGGGGGAGGAGAAAAAGCCTGTCCTTTCGGTATGGTGTGAACCAGACGCGAAACAGATTGGAGTTGATTTAGGATGGTTTAAGGCCGATCTGATGAGAGTTGGTGAGCGTCTTTTGCGTCCATAGCGTCTGTTGCGTTACACTAAAAGGTTGGTCCGTTTGTGCGTTAGTGTGTTGGTCGGTTCCACCCAGACCTCCACGAAAAATAAGAAGAGCGAAAATGTCATACTGTGCAACCACCGAGCTTCACGAGCTTCAGACCTCCCCGGGGAAGAGGGCAAGATGTATCTTGCCTCTACATTTTTGGGTTTGGTGAAGCGAGTCCATAAAATTGTGCAGAGCAAACTCTGCTACTACACTTACAATCTGATTGAAATGAAAATGACAGTGCATGAACTTTCCCACTTTCATATAAATTCACTCTTGACAAATACATATAGTTTTTGTTATATATAAAGTGAGGGAGAAATCGGGAATGGCATTAGAGCAACCATTAGAAAAAAACTAAAAAAAGTGTTATGAACAAGCCAGATAGAATTTATAAAAAAGGAGAAATGTAATATGCGGAAACATATTGGTCCACTTATCCTTATCTTTATTTTTATAAGCATAGCATGGATTATTTTAGGTGGCGTTATTACAACGAGAACTCACAGTCAGGATATAAAATTGAAACAAACAGTTAGCCATTTATGGGGGACTGTGCAAAGGCAGCAGGCACCTTATGTATATTACCAGACAAAGGAAGAGAAAAGAGTTACAACGGTTCACGGGTCTGAAACAATTATTGAAAGGAAAATCATAACTACAAATCATCCTATCAATATTGAAGAAAGCAATATTAAGGTAGATTTGAGACTCGAACACAGGAAAAAAGGATTACTCTGGTACTCGACATATAAAGTTGTGTTTCATGGAAAATATACCATTTTAAATAAGTCCTTGGAAAATCGCGATATTTTCTTTGAATACACTTTTCCTACTATTGAAGGTGTCTACGATAATTTTTCTCTTCTTGTTGCTGGCAAGAAAGTTAAAGATCTTAAACCAATTGCTGGAACAATATTGAAGAAACTAAACTTAGACCCTGGTAAAGAAAAAGAAATCGAGATTGCTTATGAATCTCAAGGTATGGATGAATGGTGGTATATATTTGGGGGTGGGGTTTCTCATATCCAAAACTTCAAGCTCTCAATGGTAACAGACTTTGATGAAATTGATTTTCCAGAGAATAGCATTTCTCCTACGAAAAAGGAAAAAAGGGACAAGGGCTGGGAACTAACATGGAAATATTCTGATTTGATATCTGGTATCCAGATTGGTATGGTAATGCCTCAGAGGGTGAATCCTGGTCCTTTTGTTAGCAGAGTTACCTTTTTTGCACCAATTTCTCTGTTCCTTTTTTTGGTCCTGATGTTTATAATCGCAACACTGAAGGGAATTAAAATTCATCCAATGAATTATTTTTTCGTATCGGCAGCGTTTTTTAGTTTTCACTTACTTTTGGCATACCTGGCAGATCACATTGATATCCACCTTTCACTCGTAATTGCTTCGTTGGTTTCTATATTCCTGGTGATTTCCTACATGCGACTTGTTATAGGTATGCGATTTGCTTTTTTAGAAACAGGAATTTCGCAACTTGTATACTTAGTGCTCTTTTCCTATACTTTTTTCCTTACGGGGTATACAGGATTGTCAATAACTATCCTTTGTATCGTGACATTGTTTGTTTTAATGCAGCTAACGGGAAAGATTGATTGGGAAAATCAGTTTAATCGTTAGAGAACCGAGCGGCAGGCATTAGTCAAGAATCAATAGTCCAACCCACTAACCGACCAACTTAATCTTCTTTATATGGTTATGGTGAGATAAAAAAGGGATAGAATGTTCCTCTTTTTTCTTGACATTCCTGAGCGTTTTGATTATATAAAAGTGAGTATATCTAAATAATTTAACTTATAAAGGAGGAGGATATGGAAATCTATGAGCAAGGGGTAGAGGAATATCCCAAAGCGGTCATAGTCTTTGGTAATTTTATGATGGTGCTGTGGATTGTAGTTGGAACTATTGCCTGTTGGTTCTTATTCCCGTTAGCAGCCTGGCTTTATCTTGTTTTTGCAGTTATAATGGTTGTTATAGTATTGAGAAAGTTGGTTTGTCCAAACTGTTACTATTATGGTAAGTGGTGTCATATTGGTTGGGGCAAACTCTCTGCCCTTATGTTCAAAAAGGGTAATATAGAAGATTTTAGGTCAAGCACTGGCTTGAAACTTGCACCGATTACCTATGGGCTATTAACCATCATTCCTCTTATCCTTATTGTTATTTCAATCTTTAGGGGGTTCTTGGTTTCTGAATTGATTGTGTTGATTCTCCTTTTACTAATTTCATTTTACAGTGGGGGCGTTAGCAGGAAGAAGACCTGCGCAGATTGTAAGATGAAAATAATCTGCCCGGGGAGTGCGGCAAACCCGCAAACCGATATTTAGGACTGGAATAACAGAGTGGAGAATTTTTTTTATAATGGAGAGGAGGAGAATGGAAAAACATCCAATAAAAACCCATCCTACACTCGGCTGTTGTGGACTTGATTGTGGATTGTGTCCGAGATACTATACGGTTGGCAATTCAAGATGTCCGGGGTGCTGTGGTCCTGATTTCTGGCAAAAACATCCTTCCTGTTCCTTTATTACTTGCTGCGTAAAGAAAAGGAACCTTGAGGTTTGCGCTGAGTGTTCTGAATTTCCTTGTTCAAAGTTCAAAGACGCCGGAAAATATGATTCTTTTTTAACCTATAAAAGGGTTATACAAAACCTGGATTTTATTAAGGAACATGGCGTAGAAGAATTCATAGAACAGCAGAAAAAACGGATTGAATTACTTCTGATAATGCTGAAACACTTTGATGATGGAAGGTCAAAGAGTTTTTATTGTATTGCCACAACCCTCCTTTCGATAAAGGATTTAAAAGGTGCATTGGATAATGCCGAACAAAAAATAAAGGAAGATAAGAGTGAGTCAGATGATACCAAAACAAGGGCTAAGCTCCTTAAAGGTTTTCTTAACGATATTGCTGCAAGAGAGGGAATTGAATTAACATTAAGGAAGAAGTGAGAACAGGTGACAGGAATTAAACAAATAAGTAGTGGCAGAGTTTACTCTGCGAAGAAAGGTCGAGCAAGCTCGACCACTACGGTGGTGATTTGATAATTGTAATGGCAGCCCCTGGTGTAATGGTATTTGCTTGTAGTGGTAGAGTTTACTCTGCGAAGAAGTAGTGGCAGAGTTTACTCTGCGAAGAAAGGTCGAGCAAGCTCGACCACTACAGGAATGATGTGAAAATATGAAAGTTATGAACGATGAAATAGAGAAAGAGATACGGGAAGGCATCATAAAAGTTGTCTTGCAGAAAAAATATGAACTGGCGATAAGAAACATTTCTACTATTATAGACGAACTATATGCCAATATTTCGGATAATAAACGAATTTCATACGGGAGGGTTCATACAATTAAAGTGCTAAGCGAATACCTGTACACCCATCTTATTGAAGTGAATGCACCAGTATATGAGATTGCATCTGATATATTCAAAAAGGGTGATGATTTCAAAAGCAAAGGCGTTTCACTCTCGATACTGTCATTCTGTGGACTTTTTGATTATAAAAGAGTTCTCACCTTTTTTGAATCCGCTGCTGTTTCTTCTGAATTTGATATGCGTGAATTCGCGCAAATGTTTTTTCGCAAACTCATAAAAAGGTATCCTGATGAGATAAAGGAATATCTACTACAACTTGTAAAATCAGATAATCCTGAGATGCGCCGATTTGTAGGAGAGACTCTGCGTCCTGTGCAGGAGAATAAATGGTTCTATAAAGATCCTGATTATCCATTATCTATCATAAGAAAAATGTTTAAGGAGAGTTCACCATACCCCAGGACTGCTGTAGGGAATAATTTAAGCGATCTGGCAAGGCAACTTCCTGACCTTGTTTATGATTTGGTTAAGGAACTGGTTGATAGCAGGGATAAGAATTCCTACTGGATAGCATACAGAGCGTGCAGAAATCTTGTAAAAAAAGAACCTGTTAAAGTGATGGACATATTAAAAGTAGATGAATATAAATACAAAAAAAGGATACATAAACCCCGTTAGAAATATGGTAGAGAAATGTGATAAAGTATATAAAAACGGATATTGCTTAAGAAAGGTATTTCTAACGGGGTAAAAGAAATGACTATAAAGGAAATTGAGGCAAAATCTATTTTACGAAAGCGCAAGAGAGTGGATTCGTGGTTTATCTCCCATTGTGGAATGAATTTATATAGGGGGTGCACTCATAATTGCGTGTATTGTGATGGACGCAGTGAAGGTTATTATGTGGAAGGAGAGTTTGGAAAGGATATTACTGTAAAGGTAAATGCCATAGAGGTTCTGTCCAGGGAGTTGGATCCAAAAAGAAAGCGAACCCCTTTCAAGCGAAGTCTCATAATGGTGGGTGGTGGTGTTGGTGATAGTTATGGGCCAATCGAAAAGAAATATCAGTTAACTCGAAAAGCCCTTCACCTGGTATATGAACATAAACTTCCTGTTCACATGCTCACGAAATCAACGCTTATAGAAAGGGATATCGATATTCTAAAAAAAATAGATGAACAGAGTAGAACGATTGTAAGTTTTAGTTTTTCTTCAGTTGATGATAAGATAAGCGCTATCTTTGAACCAGGTGTTCCATCCCCTCATGAACGATTAAAAACACTTGCCTTTTTTAAGAACGAAGGTATTGCGTGCGGTATGTTTTTAGTTCCTGTGATTCCATTTATAACCGATACACCAGAGTTGATAGAAGAGTCTATAAGGAAAGCAGTTGAGATTGGTCTGGATTTCGTCATCTTCGGGGGAATGACATTAAAAGAGGGGAGGCAGAAAGATTACTTTTTTAATGTATTAAAAAAACACTATCCACACCTCATAACAGGGTATGAGAATATATATAAGGGAAGCAAGTGGGGAGATGCAACAACAGAATACTATAGTTCAATAAATCAAATCTTTAACAGGATTGCAAAAGAATATAGAATACCAAAGCGTATCCCAGCCTCTCTTTATAACGATATATTAAGTGAGAATGATTTGGTTATCGTTATATTAGAGCATCTTGATTATTTTTTAAAGACGGAAGGGAAACCCTCACCCTACGGTTATGCTGCTTATTCTATCTCACAATTAAAAGAGCCATTGTCAGGAATGAAAGGGAGTCTGCAAAAACTGAAAGGGGTTGGTAGCGTAACGGAAAGGATTATACTTGAAATACTAAAGACAGGGGGTTCATCCTATTATGGAAAATTGTTAAAAGGAGGTTAAAGATAATGAAGGAAAATAAGAATTCGATCGCTTATTGTGGGCTTTATTGCGGAGAGTGTTTTAACTACAAAGGCGAAATTGCTGACCTTGCAAGGGATCTTAGGAAAAAGCTGCGTGAGGAAAAAATAAGCAAGGCCGCTTTGGGATTGTCAAAGTTCTTTAAACCGCTCAAAAATTACGATATCTGCTATGAAGTCTTAGGTGTTATGGTAAGATTTCGTTGTAAAAAAACCTGCAAAGGTGGCGGTGGTCCGCCCTTCTGCAAGATAAGGAAATGCTGCCAGAAGAAAGGTGTTGAAGGTTGTTGGGAATGCGAGGAATTTGAAATCTGCAAGAAGTTAGACTTCTTAAAACCCATTCATGGGGAGGCCCATATAAAGAATCTCAAGAAACTTAAGAAACAGGGGGTTGATAAATTCCTTGAAGGGAAGAAATATTGGTAAGATAGGATTTGGTCCCCTCACTCACTCCCTTTTTTGCCACGGTTTTAAGACACTGTTCTGCATTCTGCAATTGAGCGAAGCGATGTGCCTTTATAATGAATGGATCGGACAACTTTTTTATAAAAACCCCTTGACAAGGAATACTTTCTCTATAATATAAAAACGAATTAGCGAGGGGGAAGAAAAGGGAAGAAAGAATTCCACCTAAGGGGAATGGTGGACTAATAGTTTTATGTTAAGAGGAGGTATAGAATGGCAAAGGAGAAGTTTCAGAGGACAAAGACGCATTTAAATGTAGGAACGATCGGGCATGTTGATCATGGGAAATCGACATTGACCTCGGCGATGACAAAGGTTTTACATGCTAAAGGATTAGCGGATTTTGTGCCATTTGATTCAATAGACAAGGCTCCTGAGGAGAAGGCGCGGGGAATAACGATACAGTTAGCGCATTTAGAGTATGAGACAGAGAAGCGTCATTATGCGCATATAGACTGTCCCGGGCATGCGGATTATATAAAGAATATGATAACGGGTGCAGCGCAGATGGATGGAGCGATATTAGTAGTGAGTGCACCTGATTCAGTAATGCCACAGACGAGGGAGCATGTATTATTAGCGCGTCAGGTAAACGTTCCTTCAATAATAGTATTTGTAAACAAGGTAGATATGTTAGATGATCCGGAGTTAATAGAGTTAGTAGAGATGGAGGTTCGAGATTTATTGAACCAGTATGAGTTTCCCGGTGATGAGATACCAGTAATAAAGGGGAGTGCATTAAAGGCAGTAGAGTGTGATGAGGAGTGTGAGGCGTGGGAGTCGATAATGGAGTTAATAAATAAGATGGATGAGTACATACCAGAGCCTGAGCGAGAGATGGACAAGCCATTTTTATTAGCGGTAGAGGATATATTTTCGATAAAGGGGAGAGGGACAGTAGCGACCGGGAGATTAGAGCGAGGGAAGATAGATGCTGGTGATGAAGTAGAGATAGTAGGGATAGACGAGACGAAGAAGACAGTAGCGACGAGTTTAGAGATGTTCAGGAAGACATTAGATGAATCAATAGCAGGGGACAATGTAGGAGTGCTCTTGAGGGGGATAAAGAAGGATGAGATAAAGAGGGGAATGGTATTAGCCAAGCCTGGATCAATAACGCCGCATCGAAAGTTCAAGGCACAGGTATATGTATTAGAGGAGAAGGAAGGAGGAAGGCACAATCCATTCACAGTTGGGTATCGTCCCCAGTTTTACTTCAGGACGACAGATGTAACAGGACTAATAACAGGGTTCAAGGACAGGGAGATGGTATTACCTGGCGACCATGTAGAGATGGATGTAGAGTTAATACATCCGATAGCAATGGAGAAAGAGTTGCGTTTTGCTATCAGGGAAGGTGGCAGAACTGTGGGCGCAGGCGTAGTAACAAAGATAGAGGAGTAG
>JAGLZA010000271.1 GCA_023131835.1 Caldifarciminota bacterium | reverse complement strand
AATATGCGTGATGGTATGCGTATTACTGCTGAACAAATACTTGAATTACGATTTTGGTTGGCGGTTTGGCAGACGAAAGAAATATATGATGCAGTTTTTGCTGAAAAATCAGGCCCATTAGATATAACTACCTCCGATATATTTACTTTTGACAGGTGGGAAAAATTAGGTGCGGAAGTAAACGATAGTGTTATGAAAGGAAAGCGGATATATCAGTGTTTTCCTATACCTCTAAACAACCGGAAATTCGATTCGAAAATATATTTGACTAAAGAAGCGATTACTTATCCAAAAGCTGATGCTAAAACCGGTACATCTGATTCAAAAAAATCATCTTTTCCTACGCTTGTACGAAAAGTAGATGATCAACCTCTCGTACCTCCTTTAGGTGTTATTTATCCATACTCATGTAAAGACCCTTGGGCTGTAGTTCCTTGTGACGAGGATAGTGCAAAATCTGGTTTAATGGAAGTTGCTTCATGTAAAATGGAACTGCCTGCTACTGCTATTTTTGGTTATACTATTAAAGATAAAGAAGTATATGCATTGAATGTAAATAAAATAAGTGCTGCATATATTCTTACTAAATTTAAAAAAACTATGGTATCACTTCTTCCTGAAAAGGAAAGGAAGTTGGTGAATAAGGATATTGAAAATTTAATAGTTTCGAGTGTAGAAAATGCTGCGACTTACAAGTATATAACAAAAGGAATGTCTAATGAATATGGGTATTTTGGCATAGGTCCATTACCGCTTGAATATAATACAACCACAACTATTGCAATTATTTGTAAATGGTCTGTAGCTGAATATGAAGTTGTTATTCGAGATGTTAAATCAAAGTTTTATGGTGGATATATAGTACAAGATAATTTTGAGTTTAAATATGGAACTGGTTCGGGTTATATTCCTACACTACCAGCCAATTTTTCTCCACCTGCCAAATTAAAAGGACATGCTGATTGTTTCGGTGGGAGTGTACATTCAATTTTTCCTGTGTATAGTAAATATACATACGGAATAATGCGAGATACAGCTTATTATTCTTACTGTGTAAACGAATATACTGTTGAAATTGAAGATGTTATTAATTGGGTCAGAATTGGTCCAACAGGTTATATATGGGCTGAAATAGATAATATTAAGCTTAGTTATATGTTTGATTTTGAAGTTACAAAAGCATATATTAATCCAAAAAATAATCCTAGTGACCCTTCAAGCAATCTTAATGTTTGTGGTGATACTTCTGGATCGAAAATAGAATTAGAAATAATTTTTCCTAAAAGTGGAGATTCTGATGCCATTAAACGTGATCATATATTACCAAATTGTGTGTTGTTAAAATCTTCTAAACCTTATGGATTTTTCAATGAGGATTGGCAACTTTCTATTAAGTATAAGTATAAGTTATTAGAGACATCAAAGGCAACTGAAGGATCTACTACTGAAAAAGTCGTTTGGCCTACTGATTTAGATGGTGAAAACTCTATGAATAGATTTGTAGATCCACCATTCTCGTTAGAACAGAAAGGAAGGTTATTTGAAGTAGAGAATATTAGATATGCGACCATTGCAGTAATGGTATATATCGAAGATATTGGGGGTAGAATTCAATCCGTTATTGCAACCAAGATGTTGTGTGATGTTGTTACTACACGATGTAGACCAGTTGAGATTTCTTATGCATATACAGCTGACGCAGTTAAGTATGACCTTATACCAAACAGTGGTTTTTTTACTTGGACTGGTGGTGATAAAGTGATAGGCACCGGTAAACATTATAATAGACCAAAATGTGGAGATCATGACTGTAATCCGGATAATTGTATAGGCCCAATGTGGTATCCTTTTAATAATTGTACTACCAAAGATTTCTATAATTGGTATTCAGGAGCAGCTACTTGTACTTTACCGATAGAAGGACAAGGAGGTAATTTAGCCCCCACGCCACGCCATGATTGGAGATATTGTATGGCTC
>JAGLZA010000270.1 GCA_023131835.1 Caldifarciminota bacterium | reverse complement strand
TTTTTGACAAAGCACTCGCAAGATTATTTTCGAACGTTTGCCAAAAAGAGCTTATGGTGTTTTCTGGATAAATATATGAATAAGCCATTAGACAATCTGAGAAATATTGCATTTCAAATTTATTGATCGTAATTAATCTTTTGAGAAGCTCCTTTTTATCAATATTTTCTAATATATTGACTTCTTTTCTATTTGTTTTTGTAAGAAGAATCAAAGATTGCAGAGGATATTTATCTCTTATCTCTTTAAAAAGTTTCTTGGGATCAATATTTAGAGAAAAACTACCATATTTCAAAGATAATAGATATACCAGATGTTTTAATTCTAATTCGATTTTATCTTTGATTTTTAATTTTTCAGAAAACTGTGGATTGCCTTTCAA
Source organism: Caldifarciminota bacterium (assembly GCA_023131835.1). GTDB lineage: Bacteria > Hydrothermota > UBA3072 > UBA3072 > UBA3072 > JAGLZA01. The sequence continues at coordinate 1,481 of JAGLZA010000270.1, read as the reverse complement.
GTTATAATGATAAAAGTGGATGTATGAAGGAAAACTATAGACCATACCGTCATTGGATATGAGTATCGGTTCATTACTCAGATAAATGCCACCATCTCCAATCAAATTTAACATAGTCGATGTTTTTCCTACACCTTTACAAGCAGCGAATACAAATCCTTTGTTATCAAGGGCAACACCAGAAGCATGCACTAAAGAATATCCTTTTTGTGCCACTTTAAATGCTATTAGAGGTTCGATTATATAATCCCTTAGAAATATCTCGCTAAATAAACCCCCTTTAAAATAAACCGTTGGTTTGTTTTCAATGTCTTTTATACAGAAGCTCCATCTCACAATCTTATGACTATCATCGCAGAATAGGTAATTTTCTTTAACATAATACTTATGATTTATTATATAACAATCATTATTAGACGGGGTAAAGTCGGAGACTATAATATCTAACTCAGATTCAATTTCCTTGTTAGTTCGAAAATAAGAATAATCTTGAGCAAAATGTTTTAAATGCCTCTTATCGTTTCCTTCTATTTTAAATTTAAATAGATTATGTATATTGAAGTTCATTTCTTATCCCACTCCATTTTCTCTTCCGAAGACTTTAACAGACTAACCATCTGCAAGATTTTCATCTTTTAATAATACCCCCTCATTTGATTTGTTACTTCCTTCTCCCCAGAAGTCCTTAATATACCAACTATCTTATATATTAATAGAGGTAAAAGGAGAATCTATAACAAGCTTTGCCAGAACATCACTATTAAATAACAACCATGATGCTTTATCTATTAGTGTCTTTCTTATTTGGAAATGCCTTTTAAATCGCTCCCAACCATCGTTTATTTTCACTTCTCCCAAGTTTGTTATACCTATTCCCTCTCTTTCTGCGACCAAGATATGCTTTACCATTTTAAGAGGTATGCCCATAATCTCAGCTCCTAATGCATCTGCAACTACTGGATTGTTAGATGTTATAATCAGATTCATTTTTACTGGCTCACCAAACATCGGTCCATGTCCATCCAATGCATATATACCGTCTATTACCACTATTTTGGGATCCAAAAGTTTGGTAATAAGCGCGAGTTTATAATCTAAATTTTGATGTTGTACACATCTCATAGTATCCCGGTGAGTCCCCATAAATTCTTCATACTACGTGTAACTTTAGTCATTGCATGCACCTTTACTTTAATACATGAACCGAAATAAAACAATCTATTTCATTTAAAAGAAGATTTGGCAGTTGAACCTTCACTTTTTCCTCCCCCCCCATTTTATTTCTTCTTCGATTGGGTTATACCTCATTAATAATACCCTCCTCTTCTTTTGCCACTTCTTTTTCTCCTGCTTCCTGCTTATCTACTCCGTGTCCACGCAACCAATCAACCGTTATTTGTACTCCTTCCTCTAAAGTATACGGGAGTTCTTCAGCCACAAGTGGGTCTATAACATATATGAGATCAGTCAGCATGTTTTTT
>JAGLZA010000027.1 GCA_023131835.1 Caldifarciminota bacterium | reverse complement strand
AATTCCTCGTAGAGAATGCAAAGGAAGCAAAAGGAATTAGTTAAATAGGAAAATAGTTAAATAGTAGGGGCGAAAAAACCTCGCCCCTACAAAATAGAATTCTCTTTGCGGGCTTTCTTTTCCTTTGCGAACTTTGCGAGAAAATCGGGTGGTGGTGGGCTCTCTCTTTAATTACAAATTTAAGGGGGTGGTGATGGGCTCTGCGTTTATCTGCGTTCATCTGCGGTAAAAAAAGGTAGGGTGGTGGGCTCTTCTTTCTCTGAATTGCAAAAAACAGGGTGGTGAAGGGCTTAGTGTTCTTTGTGTCTTTGTGGTGAAAAAAGATAGGGTAGTGTGCGGAATTTCAACCTTGACTTCTAAAAAGAAAAACCTATACTTATAAAAAAAAGGAGGATTATATGAAGTATCTTAGAACTCTTGTATTGATTGTTTTTGTCCTATTCATCAGCTGCTCAAGCGCCAGAACCGTCAAAAGGATATCGACAACGGAAACCACCGATCTCTCTGGAAGATGGAATGATACGGATGCAAGACTGGTCGCCGAAAAGATGATAAAGGATATGCTTTCACGAGTCTGGTTAACCAACTTTATGAAAGCCAAGGGAAAGAATCCCACTGTCATCGTTGGAAACATCAGAAATATGAGCAGTGAACATGTCAATATGGAAGTCTTTGTCAAGGATATAGAACGGGAGATCATAAACTCAGGTCAGGTCCAGTTCGTAGCCTCAAAAGAAGAACGAACCGGAATCCGAGAAGAGAGAGAGGATCAGCAATCCTATTCATCCTTAGAGACAGCAAAGAGATTGGGTCAGGAGATTGGTGCCGATTATGTGCTCATTGGGACATTCAAATCTATAGCGGATGTTATAGAAGGCAAAAAAGCAATACTCTACTCAGTGGACCTTGAATTGATCGATGTAGAAAAGAACCTCAAGGTATGGATCGGTAACAAGAAGATAAAGAAACTCATCGAGCAGGCAGGATATAGGTGGTAAGAAGGCATTCCCGGTATTCACTCGTTCTCATACTCTTCTTACTAACCTCCTGTGCATCACTTTCGACACAGGTGAAACATTACGATAATATTGATAAGTCATTCTCCAGTCGTAACTATAAGAAAGCCATCACCGAGATAGAAAAGGCAAGAAAAGAGGGAAAATATGAAAAGAAGGACAGGGTTCTCTACTATTTTGATATGGGAACCGCACTCCATAATGCTGGGGAATATAAGGAGAGCAATAAATACCTTACACAAGCAGAACAGGCAATAGAGGAGAACTTCACAAAGAGCATCTCCAAGATTGCAACCTCAATGATCCTCAATGATAACATCCTTGATTATCCCGGAGAAGACTATGAAGACATCTTTATTAACATACTAATGGCATTGAACTATATACATTTAGACAATCTTGAGGATGCTATGGTAGAAGTAAAAAGAATCGACATAAAACTCTCAAAACTTCAGGATAAATATCAGAATATGGCAAAGGAATTCGGCAAGACTAAAAAGAAAACGAAATTCAAGCCAGGTCGGTGTGACCTTCGTAACTCATCACTTGGAAGTTACCTTTCTATGCTATTATATAAAACCTATGGCAAGATGGATGAAGCAAGGATCGATAAGAAAAGGGTGTTAGCAGCAACCCATAGAAGGATAGAAAATCTTCTAAATATGGTACTCAACCCCACAAAGAAAGGGAAAACCGCTCTCTATCCCATCTGCTTTATTGGAAAGAGCCCTGTAAAAAAGCCCCTTGAACTAACCCTGCATCTCATCCCTGACCTTGATATTGGAAGGATAACCGTACCAGGCGAGAAAAACCCCTCTTTATTCTTCCATTATGAAGGAGAAGAAGACCTTCACTTCAAGTTTGCCGTCCCGACTATCAAGGACAGAACTTCGAGAATAGCCGGGGTGAGGGTACTCGTAGACGGAAAACTGACCTCAAAGATGCAACCCATTGAGGATTTCGGGAAAGTAGCAAGGACAACCTTTGAGGTAAAGAAGCCCATCATCTATCTACGAGCAGGACTCAGAACCTTCCTGAAAACAATAGCGGGAGAGAAAACAAAGGATAAGATCGAAAAGAAAACATCCGATAAAAAACTGCTCGGTGCAATCTTGAAGTTCGCTGTTGATGTAACAAAGGATTATACAGAGCAAGCAGACCTCAGGTGCTGGAGAACAATGACCACTAAAGCCTATGTTGGGATGATTGAATTATCCCCTGGGACCTATGACATAACATTCGAATATACTGATAGTAGAGGAAGGATTATAGATAGTGAAATCAAACCAGGGGTAAAAATAAAAAAGAGCGGATTAAACCTTATAGAAGGAGTTTCATACCAATGAGAACCAAAGTTTTTTTATGCCTCAAGGCATTCCTTGTAATATTATTGTTCGGATGTGCCACCACTGAGGCAGCAAAGGGAATCCCGGAATGGGTTAACAACCCTAATAAGGCCTATCCGGACGGACTATATCTTTCTGCTGTTGGCAGTGGAAGTTCAAGAGAAGAAGCAGAAAGGGATGCGATGACTTCCCTTTCCAGTATCTTCTCTGTGGATGTAACCCTTGACAGACGTATTATTGAAACATACACCGAAGATAGAAAAGGAAAGGATATCGATGTCCAGCATACCTTTAACCTGCTTACAAAGAGTGCTCTTAAGAGTGAAAATAAATTAATAAATGTTAAGGTTGGCAAGAGCACTTTCGATGAGAAGACAGGAACATTCTATGTCCTTGTCTATCTTAATCGCATGGATACAGAACCTCTCTATCTTAAAGAGATAGAGAAGAACGATAATCTTATGTATAAATACTACACCACAGCTCAAGGCACAGAGGAGAAATTAAAGAAATTCATCTATCTTAAGAAGGCAATGCAGATAGCTACATTGAATGATGGACTGCGAAAGATACACCGCATAATCACACAATTTGAGAATACACCAACTCCTCCAATAACCAAAGAAGACCTGAATGTTTTACTTGAAAAACTCTCAAGTGAGATAATCGCAATTATAAAAGTAAGGGGACAATATCCGGAAGAATTCGCAGGGTTCCTTCGTGAAGTAATCCAGGAAACAGGTTTTACAACAGGCAGAGAAAACGGTGATTTGATTATCAATGCAACATTAAAGATTAGCCCTATTGACCTACCACGAAAGGAAAAATTCGTTCGCTGGAGGCTTCTTATAGATGTCAACAATGCATTAACCAACACTACTATGGAAACATTTACAAGAGAAGGAAGGGAAGGACATGTGTCAAGAGAAGCCGCAGGCAGCAGGGCTCTACGAGAGGTTAAGAAGACAATAAAGAATGAATTCTATATTGAATTCAACCGCTTCCTCAACAGGTCCATAGGAGATAAATAGAAAAGGCTCCTTTATTGTAGAATGGCTAAACGAATCATCCTTATCCTGTTTATCATCCCTCTGCTCTTGAGTGCCAGCAGGGTAAGATTCCGGATAAAAGAACACAAAGAAGTATATAAACTTCACGAAATGGGTATCTCTGTTGAAGAACTAAAAGATGGATGGGTCGTTGTCAGGGCAAACGATAATCAAATAAGGATGCTCAAAGAGCAAGGGTACACTCTCTTCCCTTATATAGAGCCATCCTATAGAACCGAGGAATATCATTCATATCAACAGATGGTTTCAAAATTGGATTCCCTTGCATCGGAATATCCCAATATTGCTAAAAAAATCTCTATCGGACAATCAGTCCAGGGAAGAGAACTCTGGGTTCTCAAACTATCCGACAATCCTCTTATTGATGAAGCCGAACCAGAAATTCGATTTATAGGAATCATCCACGGAGATGAACCCATAGGATGTGAACTGCTCTTAAGACTCGCTGATACTCTTACGGAATGTTATGCAGATAACGGATATTTCACTGAACTGCTAAATAACAGGGAAATATTCATTATGCCGATGTTAAACCCGGATGGTAGGGAGTCGGGTTCAAGATATAATGCCAATTATGAAGACCTCAATCGCGATTTTCCTGTGCCTGATTCATCCATTGGAGGTGATGGCAACTGGGAATATGAAGTAGAAACCCAATCACTCATCGACTGGTCAGATACGATGAATTTCAATCTATCAGTTACCTATCACAGCGGGGCAAGGGTCGTAAACTACCAGTGGGATTATACACACGATATCCCACCCTTCCATCATCTGATAAGGGATATATCAAAGGGATATGCCTTGAGAAACGATTCTATGTTTTATGACCCGGATCCCTGGTATGCTGATAGTGGGGTTATAAGGGGTTCAGAGTGGTATGTAATCTCCGGTTCGGTTCAGGATTGGGCTTTTCATTACACCGATTGTATAGACCTCACCGTGGAGCTAAACTCTCAAAAATGGCCGTCTTATACAAAACTACCCGAATTATGGAGACAGAACAAAAATTCATTACTCTACCTCATCCAGAAGGCAGGAACAGGAGTCAGAGGGTTTGTAACTGACGGACAAACAGGAAATCCTCTCCCCACATCCATCATGGTAGATGGTTATGGGAAAGGAACAACTACAGACCCTGATGTAGGGGATTATCACTTATTACTCAGAACAGGTACATACAATCTTATATTTGCATCCGAAGGATATGACTCACTAACGATAAACGATATTACAGTAAACGGGGACTCTATCCTCACCCTAAATGTCCAGCTCAACGCTGCAGGGACTACGGCAACAGAGTTACCAACTATTCTTTCTATTGAAAGCATAGGAGTAACAGACGGAGGTAGTCATAGAATAGACCTTCTTATACCTGAAACGGACATCTTTACCCTTTCCATATTCGACCTCACAGGGAGGAGAATAGGAATTAGGTTTAGGGATAGATTGCTATCACCTGGAACCCATCAAGAATACATACCTTCATCCGCATTACCACAAGGGATTTATTTCCTTCGGTTGAAACCTAAAAAATCAAATCCTGTCACAAGAAAGATAATAGTGCTTCATTAAGATGAACTGGCTCTTACTTGCAGGAGGAACCGCTTTTTTCTGGGGAAGTTCCACTGTCCTTGCCAAGGTGGCAACCATCCGACTCTCACCCAAAAGGATGTTGATGACCTATGGAATCACCTCCTTTATATTCTATTGGTTTATATGGAGATTACTGGGTTCTCCATTCCCTGAAGGCAATTATCTCTTTCCCCTACTCTCTGAAGGTTGTGCTGCAATCTCTTTTATCTTCTATTATAAGGCATTAGAGAAGGGACCCATTTCCCTGATTGCCCCGCTAACATCCTCAGGGGTCATCCTGAGTGTTTTGATTGGGGTATTTGTTTTTCACAACTCTATAACCCATATTCAGATTGGTGCTATCTCCTCTATAATTACAGGGATAATCCTTCTGACAATAAATGAATTTCGCTTCAATAAGGGAAAATGGATTATACC
>JAGLZA010000269.1 GCA_023131835.1 Caldifarciminota bacterium | reverse complement strand
CGTTTTGGTCATTTTTATCTGATTCCTCTGTAACTGGCTCACCCTCCTCTTTTTCGAGTGATACTTTAATCTCTTTTGTTACATGGTCTATTAATTCTTTAACAACGGTTGCTTTAATAACAATTCCCAATCCAAGAATTTGCTGAACTCCTAAGGCTACGCTAGTGGGCACAGCTTGTAGTTGTTCATTACGAATCATTGTTTCAGTTACCACGCCAAGCAATTTAAACTTTCCACCAAGTGCAGTAAATACAGGACTTCCACTTGAACCTGAAAATACCTGTGCGTCGATAATGAATTGCTTCTTGGCGTTGAAGTCGACCTTCGGAATACTGGCTATATAGCCTCTACGAAGAATTGGAAGATTGTGAGTGGTGTCGAAACGGTTTTCTGGATATCCAATGAACCAAACGTCTGCTCCAGGGAGTAGATCGTCTTCTGAAAAATCAGAAAGCATTTCAGGATATAAATTTTTGTAAAATATATTACGTTCCGGACGTGTAATAACAGATATGTTTATACATGCTAAGTCAACATCAGGGTCTGGATGACCTTTGTATATTCCTGTGAATTGTCTATCTTGAAGAGTTACAATTTGCCCAAGTTCAGGACCCGAACCATCTGACCTTCTTTTATGAAAATTTAAGATGATTGGTTGTGTGGCATCACCGTAAACATGACGATTTGAGATTAATAAGGTAACAAATCTGTTCTTAGGGTCATTGAGAGGGGCATTGAAAATAAATCCAGTTCCTATAGAAGCCCCGGAATCAGATTTACTCGGAATTGTTATACGGACCGTGCTGAAAAAAATTTGCTCTTGAAATTTATATAGTTTCATAATCTCACTCCGAAATGGCGCCTAACGTTCCGAGCGTATCTGAAGTTCTCCGAAGGAGAATTTGGGCGGAGGTGCGAAGCACCGAAGCCAGATACGCTCTGTTATCTGCTGTTGGTCGTCTATAATCTTTGTATGTTTTTGCATTCCTTTTTATTTCCCTTCTTCTATCAATTCTTCTGCATACTTGACAAGCATTTTAGTAACAATGAGTGTGTGTTCTGCATCGGTTTTGTTGATTTTCACATCATCTGGAGAATATCCCGGAGACTCTTTAATATCCTCCAAATGCAAATCTAAGGATGCAAAATTATTAAATCTCCCATAAGTTCGTCCCCATCTCTCTTTATAAATGAAACTATCTTTTCCCATCTTTGTTTTTAGAGTTCTATCAAGTAAACTTCCAGCTTCACGACAATTAGCGTAAGCACCTTTTGTATCCCACCTTCTAAAGCATTCTTCTGCTTTTTCTATATACTGCCATGCTTCTTCGATTATTTTTTTCCCTTTCGGTATCTCGACTATGAAGTACTCACCAAGTTCTAATTTTGGCGCATAGTCATGAATCCAATCACTTGATGATATCGTCCTCTCTGCTTTAATAAGTTGTTCTTTTATAGATAGAAAAATTGGATTGCCATTGCCAGAAAGAATCCATCGATTTGCACGGCTGGAGGAAAACTTCGAATCATAAGCGTATACAATTATTTCCCCTTCAGTCTCTCTTTTATGAGTTGGGACACGTATTGGACTCAACCCTATACTTTTGGGTTTCACTTCATGTAAGTGAGAGATTGTAGCTCTACTTTCAATACTTTTCACATCTAGATTTAATGTTAACTTCACATCGCCTTTTCTATCCACTTTTCTTCTTTTTTCTATATGATCAAGCGCTCTTTTATCCAGGAGTGTGATGAGTGTCGTCTTATAGATTTCTTCCTTAAACTGAGAGTCAAAATCAGAGTCTCTAGCCCCTACCTCATCTGGCGCAGGGTTCTCTCGTATGGTTTCCTTAATCTCTGCTACTATCTTTCCATCGTCAGTCTGTAACCACCCACTTACGCCTGTTATCGCTTCTTGATACTTTATGTGGCTTATTTTAATTTCAAAGCTCAGACCCGGAATGATAGACTTCTCGTACGGGTTTTCCACTATATTTTCTATTTTCATCTTATCACCTTTCCTGAATTTGTATTATTGTAAAGTGACCAATTGCAGATAACTTCGGTATATCTGCAATACTTCGCATATCCTTCCAATTTTGGCAGTATATCTGAAGTACTTCGTATATACATCCCTCTGGATGAAACCCCTATCCCTTTGATTTTCCTTCTTCTCATCTTTTATTTGCACCTCCTCCACTCTCTTTCTCAAACAAACTATCTAACGGGCTTTTTATCTTTCCTATATTCTTGTTACTCACACGAGTATATATTTCTCTCGCCTGTTCAAAAACACCTTTTAATTCACGCA
>JAGLZA010000268.1 GCA_023131835.1 Caldifarciminota bacterium | reverse complement strand
TCTTGTTGGCACGAACCCGCATGAAGTCTATTTTAGTGACAGTTCAAAATCATCAGGCTCTGATGTGCTGGTTCAATGGGAGTGGGATTTTGATAGCGATGGCATAATTGACAGTATGAGTCAAAACCCAATATGGACATATAATGATGCAGGAACATATTCTGTTACTCTGACTGTTACAGATGAAGATAGTGACAACGATATTGCTATGAAAGAGAACTATATTACAGTGCTCCCGGCAGAAGAGGATAGCGACGGTGACGGTGTCACTGATGCTTTGGACAATTGTCCCACCATAGCCAATCCTGAACAGACTGATACTGATAATGATGGTATAGGTAATACCTGTGATAATTGCATGTCTATTACTAATCCCGATCAGAGTGATACTGATAACGACAATATAGGCGACGCTTGTGATAACTGCCCATTGATAGCCAATCCTGATCAGATTGATTCTGATAATGATGGCATAGGAGACGTGTGCGATGTTCCGAATGACATAGAACTTGAACAACTGCGAGTGCCCAGGAAGGCAAGAAGCTGCGGTAAAGACAAAAAGATTGTCATAGTAATTAAAAACAATGGTCTTTACAATCAGACGGGGAAGATTGTTCTTTATAAAAATGAATTAACTGAAATGAAATGGTCTGAGACTGATTTTGGTGTAGAACATGGTGGCAGAACGGTGCTGGAGTATATTTACAGCCCAGCACAAGATGGAGGGAAAGCCATAACTTGGAGGGCTGATGTAGTTTGCGAAAATGATGAGGTTCTCACTAACAATTCAAAAACAGCTACTACAGATGTAATTTTCTGCGTGAAATAATTTAAAGAAGAAAATAGAAATATCATCTAATATAAAGTTATCAAAAGATCAAGACCATAGGAAACATAAGGTTTCAATAATATAAGGCAGGGTTGTTCTTGAAAGCCCTGTCTTATATTGAGACTGTTTCAAAATATCGTTTTGGACAACAGCCCATTACGATGTGACCTTGTTGGGTTTCCTGCCATTTACTGGTATTCGAAAAGGTGAAGCGGGCCCTTAAGAATCTAAGTTTATGGCTAGGGTGACATTGTTTCAAATGAGAAACAGGGAAAAAGGTCAAATCCAGGAGTCTTCTGTGCTTTTGGTCTGTTCAGGAACAGGGGACGTTGCTCACTGATATGCTGAAACACTTAGGAATCAG
>JAGLZA010000267.1 GCA_023131835.1 Caldifarciminota bacterium | reverse complement strand
CTGTTGATCCAGAGAATCTTATCGTGCAGCAGAAAGCCCAGCTCTTGAAACAGGACGGCCTTATGAAAGGTATGAGAACAGATTTTAATACGCAGCGTACTACGTTGGAAAAGGAGATGATAGAGCAAAGAAAACGATTTAAAATATTGTTGGAGAAATTTAAGCATGAATGGCAGATAGAGAAGCGTTATTACAGGGCTTCTGTTGCTGTTGCATGTATTATTATAATTATAATGATGTTTATATGAAACCAATAAGTAATTATGTGTTGATACTTCTGGAGAAGGAGTTTAACGACAAGCTTGTGCTTGAATCAGGTAAAGAGCTATACCTTGAGGTTAGCTTTGAGACAGCTAAACACACCTCTGTCATAGGAACAGTGGTAAAGATGCCTGATAAGTTAATATACGGTCATGGTCGCTTGGATATGAAGTGGAAGTGTTGGATGGAGTTAGAAAAAGGAGATATGGTGTGGATGAACTGGGATGCTATTATAACGGCTATGCGTAGTGCAGAACAAAAAATAGAGATAGGTGGCAAGCTACATCTGCTCATACCTTATTCACAGTTGTTTTTAGCATTGCGTATTATCTCCAATGCAAAAGAGATATATTCTATCTGGAAAAATGTTGATAAGCTTACTAAATACAAAACAAATATGCTGACAAGAAATAAAACCACTTATGAAGTGATAATGTTGAATGGTTATTGTCTGGTAGAGCCTATTAAGATAAAAGATCTTTTTCCTGAATTACTTCCTGTAGAATTTCTTTCTTCCGGTGTAAAGATTCCTGATACGGTAAGGGATACTTTCAGTGATTCTTATGGCATGGTAACTTATTGTGGCGTTCCCAACAAAGAGTATGTAGAAAAGTATATGGACGACAAGGCTAAGGTTAATCCCGGTGATATCATACGTTTTGAGAAATCAGCAGATATCTTTTTAGAGTACCCATTACATGCCAAACTTACTGATGACAAGGCTTTGTTTTACCGTATGCAGCGTCATCTCATGACTGTCCAGATAACATAGTCGTTTAAAACAGCTATATTTGTGTATTACTAACCAATAAATACACTATATTATGGTACGTTTAATATGTTATGATTCAAGCAGGGCACATTCACTTGCTGCTGCTAATGTGATACTTAATAAGTATCCCGATGCGACATTGAAAAATGTCAAAGATTTAACTCTTACCAACTGGAACACCTACATTGGAACGTTAGGTGCAACTACTATTGATCAGATTTTTAATTGCGTAGACAGAAGCCGTGTGGAGGAGGTACTGTCTACTTCTGCTATTACCTTTACCCATGGCGGAGACGCAGGTGATCTTAGTTATATCACGGTTGATGAAGGCGTTGTTGATCCATTTCCGATTGGTGTCTTAAAAAGTGCCGCCGGAGATGTAACTGCCGCAGCCGGGCTTGCCAAGGCATCTATTAACTTTGGGACACCTGAGCATGGCTATACGGCCGATAATGCTTTAGGGGTATTAACCGTAACAGCTCCCACTGGAACAGGTGTTGGTGCTGAGACTTTTGTTCTTGCATTGGAAGTAGAGGGTAGCTTGGCAGCCACCGTGACTACTCAGTTTGGTGCTGGGGTTACAGGTGTGACAGCCGTAGGTGTGCTGGGTGATATCTCCGAGGCACTGTTCGTAGACCTGGAAGCTAAAATAGTCGCTGCTGCCGAGGAAACAGGCACAGCACGGGCCGGAGCAGGTAATGACGAGATTAAGCTGGCTTTAGCGTCAGCTTCTACCGTTGATGACTATTATAATGGTATGATGTGTTTTCTTGATGGTGGTACCGGTGATAACCAGGCTCGTTTTATCTTGGATTATGATGGAGCCACACAGACAGCCACAGTAGATGATGATTGGGGCACTAACCCTGATGGTACTTCTACCTATATTGTTACCAGCGACCTGCTGGGCTATGGCACTGCTTATAGCTCTATACAGGGTGAACAATGGGCATGGCAGGCGTTGTATCCCAACATCACACTACCTAAAGTCATTGAATACCTTTCTGATGATGGATGGCCACTGACACATGGTACTGCATCATCTGGTACTGCTACCAGACTGTATGACACTAGTAAGACATGGGTCGTAGATGCTTATAATGGTTATTATGTAGCCATTATATCGGGTACGGGAAAGGGGCAATCACGTCTTATTACTGATACTGTGGCTACCTATGTCGTTGTAGGTACGTGGACGGTAAATCCGGATAGTACATCTGTCTATGAGATCGTTGAATATGAAGATGACTTGTTGAAAGATATTTACATGGAAAATATTATTCCGGTATATTTATCTGACCTGACAGACGCCACACACCTTAATGGATGGACAAAGTTGCTGGATTATGGAAAATTACATGATCAGTATAACGAACTAGCCAGCTCACATGCAAGCAGCCCTTATCAAGATCTGGCTTACCTTTCAGAGGTCCTGACAAAAGGAAAAGCTCTTTACGATAACGGCTTGTTATAAACTTTTTTAAAGAAATTTTTAAAAAAGCTTGCTTTTCGTGTTTTATTGTTGTACTTTAAGGCACGAATAGCGTTTCATAATCACTATTCAGGTTTTATTAATTAATTGAGATGGGGGAATTACCTACGAGTTCCCCCTTTTTTTATATATTTGTGTCATGGATTACCATAAAGATGACTTTAAAGGGCTTTTAATACCTTCTTATTCTCTCCAAAAGGCAGACGAGGTGGGGGAAAAGTGTGTGTTACTTAAAAAATACGATATTTTCTTTTTTCCTCTTCCCGAGCTGGATCTGGCAGAGATAATAAAATTTATCTCTTTTTGTTATGACGAGCATTCTCCTTTTGTCCGGGATTTTGAAGACCCGCGACGACGAAAGATAGAAGCAGCTAACTTTATAGGGTTTGATAAGGATGAACATGGAAGCTTTGATATCAAGTATAGTGGAGTGTTTCTGTGTATTAATGAGACTGTCAATAAAATGATAATACAGTATTGTCGTCTGCAACGTAACCCGGAGTTTTCTAAGCTCGTGATATTTGAGGAAGCTTATTATCAGGAATTGTTGTTGTTAAAAAATGGTGGTGAGGCAAAGACAAAAGATGTCAGGGCTAATATCAATAACTTTGCACAGGACATCAAGAACGCTAAGAAGGCTTTGTTGTTGGATGATGAGAACCAAAGGCTTATGGTAGAGCTGTTGAGAGAGGTGGAGTTTGAGCAGATAGAATTATCCCCGGAAGAGATAGCACAGAAGATAGAAGATAATGAAGAGGTGGTTAACTTTTATCCCTATGGTAAAGGCTATGTTGTTGATAAGTTGAAACTGGATGAAGATTTCGCAAAAGATCATATCAACATATAAACCAGCGGACAGGTTTTTTATTTTTCATAAGGATGATCCCGATGTGACTCCCGTGAAGATACTCCTTCCCCGCCCTCCTCCATTGTATCTTATAGATGGCTACGGTCTTGCTCCGGAAGAGCAGAAGTTCACACCCCCTGAATATCCTGTCAGGCTGGCTGTCTTAGAAAGAACGGTACAGAGAGAATTGGAATACAAACATTTGGAAAACAGACATGAAAGGATTACCGGGCAAAAGCTTTTGGAAGCTATATGGGAACGTTTGAAGTTACACAAGAAAGAGTATGTGGAAGAGATCAGGTGGATGAAGAAGATGTGGTACTATAGACTTAATGGCTACTGGTGTTTTATCAATGGCAAGCCCACGTACCTGCCTGGATGGTTTTTTATGTACTGTAGCTTTTTTAAGCTGGACATAGGTCTTCCCGACTACCGTGATAGAGACAGAAGGTTTTTTCTTGTGGCTTGGTATGTGTTTACATGCACTGAGAATGCCCTTGGCCAAGAGATGAACCTTAGAACATTATATGGTATCATCTATCCTAAACACCGTAGAGACGGAGCTACTTATAAGTGCCTGTGTATGTTGTACTGTATCATCACAACGTTAAAGAATGCTTTGGGAGGCATACAGAGCTTTGATGATGATAATGCAGGGGAACATTTCCGTGAGAAGCTTATCCCAGCATGGCAGGAGATGCCATTCTTTTTCAGGGCTATGTGGGATGGTACTAACAACCCCAAGAAAGAGCTCTCTATGAAGCTGCCTGCCTCAAAATTCTTTGGAGATCAGCTTAAAAGCAAGATTAACTATGCTTCTACTGCCAAGCGTAAGTTTTATGATGGTAAGAAGCAGTATGCTAACCTTATGGAAGAGGAAGGCAAGACTATATTGGAGGATGTGACGGAACGTTGGGATGTGGTAAAGCAGACATTGGCGCAGGGTGCCGGTGGTCTCATACATGGATTCTCTATGCACCCCTCTACTGTGGCTGACATGAAGGAACAAGGTGGACAGAACTATTATAACATAGCCGAGGACAGTAAGTTTTATGAGCGTAACCTTGTCCATGGACAGACCTTATCAGGGCTTATAAGAATATTCTTCCCGGCATGGGACGGGCTGGAAGGATTTGTTGGGCCTTATGGTGAATCCATCATTGATAAGCCTACCGAAGAGCAAGAGAGATTTATCAAGAGACCTGTAGGTGCTAAGGAGTTTATTGAAGCTCATAGAAGTCACTTACTGGAAAAGGGCGATCCTACATCACTGGCACGTTACCGTGCCTTTGTAGAACTGTATCCTATATGGTATGCAGAGTGTTTCAGGATACTGGCAGGTGACACAGGGCTGGACATAGAGGTTATTGACAAGGCCATTACGCGCCTTAGAAGAGATCAACCCACGGTAAGAGGTAATTTTAAAAGGATAATTGATGGTATTCCTTTCTCTTCCGAAGAATATATAGAGCAAAGGCATATGATCAATAACATAGAAGGACGCATAGAGTGGTTTCCTGATCCTGATGGCCGTTGGCAGGTGTCTAAGATATTAGATCCTGACCAGAGTAATTTGAAGTTCAGGAAGGATGACACTTGGTTTCCTTCTGTCCCTGATAGGTTTACTCATTGTGCTGACCCTTTCAAGTTTCTGAACAAGACAGAGGCACAGCTACGAACAGATAAATCAAGACTTTCTAAAGGTGGTGGCTCGTGTTTCTGGGAACGTGATACTATCCTTGATCCCCAAGATAAAGATATAGCTGACTGGCAATCACATAGGTTTGTATGTACTTATGTTAATCGTACAGCCGATGAAGATGCTTTCGCGGAAGACATGCTTATGCAGAATATCTATTATGGTGGCTTGATGTTCCCGGAGATAAACGTAAGGATTATATGGAAGCATTATGTTAAAAGGGGTTATGGTGGTTATCTTAAATATGCTGTTGATGAGGCTACGGGAAGGATAAAAACAGACAGACCGGGCTTCACCTCCCTGGCTGAATCCAAGCAAGATCTTTTTAATGCTGTCAAGACATATATCAAGTGGCACGGGCACCGGGAGCAGCACCTGGATTTTATCATGGAGTGTAAGAAGATACGTGGTATAGAATATATGACTGACTTTGACTTGTTTACAGCATGTGGTGGCTGCTTGTTAGGCTCACGAAGTAGTTTTGCAGAGGTGGTTAAACAAGCTACCGAATCCTTTGACTTGGAAAGCGTTTTTCAGCAATATACCTATAATTAGTAATTTTTGTTTAGATTTGTAAAAACACTGGAATGTATTTAGATGACAAATATCAGGACAACCGTTACCTGTTGCCCAAAGACGATATATCCCCCGATGCCAAAGGAAAAGAATGGCACAGAAAGCATTGCGAACATATTTATAGTAAATATCTCCATGACGAAGCAGGTATTGCATATTCTCATCGTGACAAGATAGCAGAGAACCGTAAGTATGGTAAAGGCATGCAGGACACTAAGAAATACATGAATATTTTCTTAGGTAAGCAGACCGAAGGAGACGAAGAGCGTAAGGGATGGATGAATGTCAACTGGGATATATTTTCTGTAGCTCCTAAGTTCAAAAGGGTCATAGAGGGTATCTTTGAGGTCATAGATTTTTATATTTCCGCTAATGCTATTGATGAGAGTGCTTCTACTATGAAAGACGATATGAAGTGGCGCCTGTGGGCACTGGCTAAAGAGAAACAATTTTTGGAATTTTTCAACAAAGCAGCAGGCATTAATGTTGATCAGTCTAAATTCTTACCAAGTTCTTTTGAGCAGCTACAGCTTTTTACACAGATGGGTGGCATAAAGCTGCCATTGGAGATAGGTATGGAAGGAGGTCTTGACTACACCTTTTATCTCTCAGATTGGCAAGATATCAAGAAAAGGCTTGTGAATGACTTTGAAGACATCAACAAAGCCGCTATAAAAGATTATGTAGATACCGTCACTAATACTATCAGAGTGAAATATGTTGATCCCGGTAATGCTATTATTATTCTTGATAAGGATGATAATGTTATCATGGCCGGGGAGATAATCAATTATCCTATCAAGGACCTTAGAAGGGATTCCGGATTAACAGAGGACAAACTTCTTAACTTGGCTGTTGACTTTAATGGCAAAAACGGCAACCCTACTGTTTCATGGGAAAACGACCCTGATGAGTATGGCACATATGGTTATGACCATCTTGGTATCCCTGTTTTGGACTGTGAGTGGGCTTCTATAGACAGCTACTACAAGACCAGACGTAAGAAAGCAAATGACGTCACTGCTACTTATGATGAGCCTTACAGGAAAGATGCAAAGGGCAACCTTGTCCCTCCTAAAGTAAAAAAGACTGCCAAGCGTGAAACCAAGCGTGTAGACATAAAAGTTTTTAGAAGGGGTAAGTGGATCATAGGTACAGAAGAGATATTTGATTATGGCTTGCAGTTTACTATTCCCCGTCCTTCGGATACAGAAGCCAACTCATCATATCATTATGTAGAGCTTGAAGGTAAATCCATGATGGAAACGATTAAACCTAATCTTGACAGCATGCAGCTTACATGGCTTGACCTTCAAAACGAAAAAGTACAGTCACCTGGTTCTGGCCTTGCTATTGAATATACTTCTTTGCAGAACATGACCTTGGGTGGTAAAAAGATGGATCCTCTGGATATCATCAAGGTCTATGTACAAACCAATAGGCTTGTTTATAAGGCCACTACCCATGCGGGAATGCTTATCTCTCCCGGAGCAGGCAAGCCCATACAAGAGCTGAGAGGGGGTATAGGTCCCAAACTTGATGAGATCATCAAACAGATGAAGCTTGACATGGATTTTATACGTGAGAACACAGGTATAAATGAGATTGTGGCTGCTTCTAATCCTAACCCGGAGGTGGGTGTGGGACAAAGCGAGATGGCTATAGCTGCTACTAATAATGTTCTTAAACCTATTCTCAAAGG
>JAGLZA010000266.1 GCA_023131835.1 Caldifarciminota bacterium | reverse complement strand
CTATCCCTGAATTTGTTGTTTTAAGATATTTTCCAGAAACACCTGAATAAGTTGTCGGTGTATCTGATAAATCAAGAAGTGCTATTTGAGAAAACTCTACTCCTGAACTTGTTGTTTTAATATACTCTCCCTCAGAACCAGAATAAGTTGCCGGTGTATCCTCTAATTCAAGAAAAGTTACTGGCATGCTGTCAATACTTGTTTGTAGTGAGCCTGAAATAGTATCAACTTCCGATTTTGTATAAAGGTCCTCAACAAATTCTATTCCAGAAATAGTTGTTTTAAGATATTTATCTGCTGAACCAGAATAAGTTGTAGGGGTATCTGATAATTTAAGAAAATCTGGAGATAGTTTCTTAACCCAAGCAATTGTTCCAGGTGGTTCTGTCCAAGCAATATGTAATTCTGCTTTTTCAGAGCCAGAAAGATAATCAACTGTCGATGCTGAACGATACTTATAACTTCCAGAACTTCCATTATCTTTTATTACCACCTGAAGTGCATTTCCACTACTCCAACCTGTTCGATTTACTACATTTTGCAATATAGAAATTAAACTTGGAGAATTATATTTAACCCCATCAATCCATGACGTTACACTGTTCCATGCTATTGCCGAGGTTAAAGAAAGAGCATTTCCTTCGCTTGAAGATGTCGGAGCGATTGCATCATCTACGTCATTAAAATAAACATTAACATTGACAACCGTCGATGACAATGAAGAGTAAGCAGTAAATTTAACATAAGCTTCTGTTATAGTGGAGCCTTGTGGAATTGTTATATTTGGACATCGAATAAAAGTACCAATACCTTCAAGAAACATACCAAAATACATTTGAGTAAGTGTATTATAAAAATCCCCCGGCAGCCAGTGGCCGTCATCTCCGCTTACTGCTGGATAAAATATATCTGAATCAGGCGCTGGATCAACTGTAGATTTCTCATATATCGTGCCTACATTCTGATCAACCGCTATATCTCCCTCTTTTCCTATTGAATTGGAAGGAATACCCTCTGTTAAAAACACCTCTGTATCAGGTTTTCCATCAATATCTGTTTGTAAGGTGCCTGAAATAGTATCAATTTCCGATTCTGTATAATATCTATTATCGTGATCATGAGAATCAAAATCAGATTTAAACACCGCCACATCCACATTATCAACTGTTCCAGAAACCGTTAAATTTCCATAACTATCGAAATCTGCAACTTCATCATTATCATAATTTCTAATAGAAACTTTATTAACACCAACAGAATCTCCTACTCTTAATACTACATCTTCACCAGCTGCTGCTGTATTCCAAATTGGATTTTCAAGACTTATTATAATAAGTGAATCGGTAGCACTATTACCTTTAACTGTTCTTGCAGCCTTTATACTCCTACCATTTGTTGGCCTTACATTAGTCATACCACCTGGAATATTTGTTGCCCATAATAAATCCATAGATGCCCATGTTTCTCCATTTGGATTAACACCACTATTAGTAGTTCTGGTATCAACATTTGTAAGAACACCTTTATATGCTACAATACCATCTTCGTTTTGAGGTATATTATCTTGGGCCAGGCCTAAAATTCTAATTTTATTTGAATCATCACAATCACACAACCCCACCTCTGCCTTAACTCCGGAACTTCCAGTAACAACAGCACAAACTTGTCCCTTAGTAATTGCTGATATATTCTCTTCCTTAACCCTAACAACAACTGTTTCTGCTTCTGGTATTGTCCATTCAACCCCACTTGTAGTAGCCCTTAAATATTCTCTTTCTTCATATAGACTTGGAGTATCTGATAGAGTCAATAAAGATAATTCTCCACCGGTTCCTTCATCTCCATTATGCGAATGGTTCGGAAAACTTCCTTGTTCTCCTATATTTACTATTCCATAATGTACTTCTGTTAAATTAGATGTTAATATACTTTCTTCTATTGTTACTGTAGTATTTGGATCTGAATATACTGAGGATTGTATTGTTGAGTATTTATAATTACTTCCACAATTGGCACGAATTCTTCGACCGGCAAGAAATTCTGATGTTTTATCTGTGCTTATTCTGAATTGATTGCTGCTTACATAAGTTGCTTGCATTTTTTAACTTCCTCCAATATATTCTTTAGCCCGACGTTGTCGCTGGATAAATATTACCATAAATTAGGTCGTTGTAACTAATTCCTATTGCATCATCGAGACATACCACATAATGAGCACCACTATAAGTTGTTTCCATATAAAAATAACCACCGGCACCACTTGACGTTGTTGAAGTTATTAAAGCACCGGTATTTCTATTGTGCAAATAAATTTGTCTATTTACTGGTATAGTTCCTTCTTTAACATAACCTTCTATATAATATGAAGTTGGGAGTGCTTCTATAAGTTCTAATTCCCCTACTGTTAAATAACTGCCACCTTGGCTAGAGGTAATATCTAGTTTATAATATCTATAGTCAGCGGAACTGGAAATACTATACGTTCTCATTTCTCCTAATGCTGTCCAAACTGGTACATTTGTTTGAGTATCTAATACATCCCAGTCTGCATCGTTATTTGAGCCTTGCAACGTCCACGTTTTAGGAGCACGATTTAAGTTAGATCCGTCACCACATGTTACAGTGTAAGTCTCTACTATTCCAGAATTCCCACTACCCAAATCAAACTTTAACCACCCAGTAGACGCTCCAGTGGTCGCCCAACCATTCGTATAAGGTTCAACAACATGAGAAAAAGCCTTCCACGCACGTAGTGTCGCATCAGAAGTACTTGCAGAAACTACATTTGGAGATGGCGCATCATCTGCCGTCATTTCTGGCGTTATATCATTAGGATTATGTAAATATGTTGCCATTTAAATACCCCTGTCCAATTTTAATATAGTTAACACGGCTAATTCTCCTTCGTTTATATAACATTTACATCGTCGTAAAATTCAGAAATATTTTTTTCTTCTACTAATTTAGTCCTCTGTACAACATTCAATTTTTCATTTGCTACATAAATCAAACCATATTCATCTTCAAATCCACAATTATCAGAAACCCAAATCTGTTTTATATCATTCGTCTCCCCGCCAAGAATTCTATATATATTAGCTTCTTCAGCCAACTCACACATTTCCCACTCACCTATTATAATTCTCCCATCAGAAGCTCCCCAATTATCTTTACATGCTAATCTATAATGCCAATAACCTT
>JAGLZA010000265.1 GCA_023131835.1 Caldifarciminota bacterium | reverse complement strand
TATCAGAGATCAAATTGCATATACGCTCTTCTTCATCCAGCCGATCCTCAACTCCCAAAACCTCTCTGGTGTCATCCTCCACTCCGATTATTAAACGTCCTCCGGCGGTGTTAGCAAACGCTACAAGTGTTTTGAGTATATTTTTGGGTGAGGAAATGTCGCGCTTAAACTCCAGTGTTTTACCTTCGGGCATGGAAACCAGTTGGATGATCGAGTTTGTCATTTATTCTACCTCATTTTGTATAAAAGCCACTGCTGATTCAATGGTTCGCTCATCGAATTTTTCTTTAAATTCGACGGTGTCGGATTCTCCGGTTTTGATGAGGTCTGGTAGGTTCATGATTTTGGTTTGAGAGGGTGTATCTTTTTGGATTTTCGACAGAACTCAAATTCGTCTGTCAATAAGTTTCTCAATAAGATCATAGTTTTCAGAAATGCCTGCTATTGTATTGTAATCTATTCTGCACTGAGCACTTTTAAAGTAACTGCTATGCGAATATGTTTCCCCTTTTTGATCTCTTCGATCCTTTTCATCCGAAACATTTTTCCTGACAATTTCAACCGCATACTGATATCCGTCTTCTATATTATTCAGTGAATAATCCGGCTGGTTTGCCATCAGGTGTTTGTATATAGCATAGCTTAGAAGCTCGTCGCTGTGCTCAAGGAGATCATCAGCATCTGTCCGTTTCTTTTTATTTTCGACAACCAGTTTCATTATCAGGTAACTGTTGTATATCTGAAGGTATACAGGTGAGTTTTTGTCACCATCAAAAAGTGTTGCCAGTGGATTTTCCTGATTCGTCGCATCAAACACTTCTTCCAATACTCTTGATACGGAGTTTTTAGCGATTTCAGGTTTTTCATAATATGTTGCATACCAGAATTTGATTGCTTTTTCACTGGTTATTGATTCATGCATATCTTTGCTCAATTGGTTGGTGAATATCTCGCCGCGTTTTGAGATATATGCAATACCTTTGTTTTCAAATAGTAATTTTACATATTTCTGGAAGTCTTTGTTGCTGATCTTGTCCCTAAAATTGATGGAGGTCTGGGTATTTGTGGCTTCAGTGATTTTATTTACAAGTTTTTGGTCTTTTGTTTCGTACAGGCGAACAGTAATGTAAACATCATCCAGTTTTGTTTTGTCTTCCTCATAGATTTCATGTATTACTTTTGTTGTCTGTAGACCATTGACTATGACCGGATTTACAACCGGCACGATGTATTGGCCTGCTTGTTGGTTTGAAGGTATTTGCATTTCATCGCACAGGATTGTTATACCGTTGTTTAAGAAGGGGAAATAGATTGATTCGGATACGTTATCCAGAGTTTCTTTGATCTTGCGATTGGTCTTATTGTATCCCAGAAAACCCCTGATGTTTTCTGAAAACAGTTTGTGTTCAGTACCATTTGTTTTGATCTCAAGATCTACCAGTTCACACAATTCCAATGCCTTCATCCTGAAATTGACGGCTTTGGCATTCAATATTGAAAATGAGATAAGTGCCTGTGGCTCTTTTGGAGATATATTTGATTTTTCCGCATTAAAGGTGAATTTGATCTTTTTTCTTCTGCTGTCACTTTTAATTAAATTCTCTATCCGCTTATCCAGTTCATTTGAGTCAAATATTCCAAAATCATCATACGGATAGCCATTATATGATTCGAACAGGTCTTTGTTTGCAGCGTATTTTTTATCATCCACATCCCCATTAAATATGAAGTACAGATAATGGTATATACGGTATCCTTTCTTTGTTATTGAAATATACTCATCAAGTTTCGGCATCAACCCTTCTGTATTGGGCTTGTCCCTCCTCCCCTTTTCAAAGACCTCTGTAAAATCCTGTTTTAATTTCTCTAATTGGTTCTGCGACAGTTTTGGTGAATTTTTGCACTGGAATACTTTCATTACATAGAACCCATCCTGCTCATCGAAGTATATCCCATCAATTCCCCCATCAGCAGAGCCCTTTATTATTACATCATCATATATCTCATCAAATGTCTTATCCAGCATGGCAGCCATTGAGAAGATCTCAAATGCACTGTTTCTATCAATATTGAATTTTTCAGCGATCTTGTCAAGGTAAGTGCTGATAAATAATTCTTTGTTGCTCATAGGACTGTCCTCTGTTGAGTTGTTGATTACTTGATGTTGTATTATAAAACATGAAATCATTTCATTATTGTTCTAACAAATCAATTTTGTAATTAATTTATAAAACCAACTATTTGCTATTTCTTTTTCCCTTCATTTAACACATTTTCAAATGCAATCGATACATTAAATACGGCGACATCACGCACGGTTTTATTAAGATGCTCAGTCAATATCATAGCAGGTCCTGCCTATTTGCTTCATACCAAACAAAGGGGGAAAGTTCTTTCAGTGTCTCCCCATCCATTTTCCTCAAGTACCGTACATAGTGTTTAGCACGCATCCGATTATGTTCGACGCTGTCAAGCTTCAAGCGGGAAATTGTTTTTCTGGCGGCGGCTTTCAATTGATTTCCCAGAGAAGGGTTTGGGCTGATTTCTCCATTTGTTAAGTTCAGAACAAATGTGTCTGGATGCAGACCGATGGGATCGAGCACATCATCAAATTTGTTCTTGTTGCGATTTGGTCCAAGGCAGGAAAGCCGATAATTGCTCCACTCATAAGCATCTCCGGCATATACTGATTTGGCAACAAAATGGTCAGTTGAAGCTGCACCCATTGGCCACTCGAAGAAGATTGCCAGGTAGGCGCAGACACCCGAGTACGCGTCCCAAAGTTGTTTATTGGAATGCGTCCAGTAATTTGGGAGGTCTGATGCTTTGGGCGGAGCGGAATTCAATGCTATCCGGTGGCTTGCCAACCAATTTCTGCCTGGCTGGCGAACTTTCCGATCAAAATCAACAGGTTCAGCCTGCTGCACGACAGGAATCATTTAAGCCATCCTTTTTGTTTGCACACATATCGCCAGCTGAAAAGGAAGTCATCCTTTGGACCCAAAGCGGCGATAAGTTTGTCGTTCATTTTTTTAATTTGCTTTGTATCGGGTTTATCCGTTTCAAGAAGAGTGGAAGCTTGTGCAACTAGATTTTCATATTCTATCGATCTTCCGCTTTTCAAGTCGAAGGCTTCACTGATCAGCCAAGTGGCGGCGTCACCGTGCTTTTCAAATTCACGATTTGTAAGGACTACTTTATTTTTCATAAAGTCCAAATCGAACCAGGCGTCTTTTTCACGGTCAAAACAAGGTTCTACTGACGCCATTATCAAAGGTGAGTGGGTTGTTGTTAGAAGCTGTACATCTGTTTTATCGGCTAGCTTATTCATAACAGACAACAACGCAGGCACGATACTTAGTTGCCAGCTTGGATGAAGATGTGATTCAATTTCATCAATAAGAAAAACAACTTGATTCGTATTTGGTTCTTGAAGCTGTTTTGATGCTTTTTGATGCTCATCCCATGCCCAGACAAGGAAGTAAGCCAGGGCAATTATCCGGCGCATTCCGGAAGATGCATGAAGCACGGGCACATCTTGTTTATATGGCATACGGATGGTTGGTATATCCCGTACATCATCAAGGCTGATGCGGGTCAATTCGCCTGGAACCAGTTTTTCTTTGGACGAAGGGGACAAAATATTCAAAACATCAGTTAGGTGCTTGAATGCTTGCCCGTTTTCCTTTTGCCATCCAGCCCAATCACGGATCAAACCATTACAAAGCCATGTACCTTCAGGACCTGGTAAGCCATCCCACACTTCATTAGGGCTGAATACATAGGCTGGACGACGATTTTGTACATCTACACCGTTGTGTGTTCGCCAATAGTTTCTTGCCGGATCCCATACAGCAAAACTCCCATCGGCCATGGCGTAGAGAACAAGTCCCGGATTTGATGGGCGTCCAGAATGTCCGGTCCACGCCTGTTCTTTGAGTAGATATTTGCTTTCGTAACTTTCTCTTTTGTTTTTGTCAGTGAACGAGAAATTTATGGTGGCATCGCCAGGTTTTGCTGGCAGCGCCTTTTTCCCTGCTGTTAGTTTTGGGTTGACCTCTGCGGGCCATTTCCGGGTTAATGCCCACCAAACAATATCAAGCAAGAAGCTCTTGCCAAGACCGTTGTCGCCAGTCAGCAGATTCATGCGTTTGCCAAATTCCAGTTCCATAGTCGACGCAGGGCCGACATTGGTTATTTTCAGATGTTTAAGCATGGTTATTCTCCTTTGCCTTTTGTATGGCCTGTTTCTCAGTCAGGCTCAGATTATAATCATTAATACGTCCTTTAAAGAGATGATACCAAGATGCCGCTTTCACGATCCCATTCAATTTTTGGAGCATGAACAGTGGGATTTCGAAATTCATTAAATTTTCAAAACCATCACATGGCATGTGATGATTTTGCATGTATTCATCGATTACACAAGCATGACCGCCAGGATATGCACTCATTCCGCGTCCTCCTGATCCTCTTTGGCTAAGATATCCTTACCCTTAGCCGTCAGGCGGTATTTCTGGGTTGGATTGCCTAGTGAATTTGGTAGAGTCATTTTGATCGGACAGCTATGAATATACATTTGAAACGCCATCAGTCTTCACCATATTTTCCTTTCACTTTACGATTAGCGGAATTTACTTTACGATTACTTTACGATTACTTAACGATTACTTAACGATTAGACGATCTATTTTAGGCGGTATCGTGTAGAACGGCCAGCTCCCAATTTATCCGCCAGTCCCATTTCGACCAGTTTTCTAAAGTCGCCTGCAATAACAGGACGGGTGACACCGAATTCTGCTTCACATTGCCGGGTGGTAAGTTCTTTACCTTCGACTAGCCATTGCATCATCTTCCGCTGCCTTTCATTCAATTGAGACTCCACCGCCGGAGTAACCCGCATCAATTGCTCTGGTACATGGAGGCGCTCGATGTTCTCACCCGGTCCCGGGAAAGTTACCTGGAAATATCCTGTATCAGTGCCGATAAGAGGTATGTCCAGTCCATGGTTTTGCATCTGCTCGTGCATACGCCGAAAGCCACTGCCACGTTCTTCTATGCGGTGGAAATAAGAGAGACACTGGGCTAGAACAGGATTACGTGAACATGGCTTGTAAGTTCCCTTGCGCAGGTTGATAAGTGTGATAGGTGAAGGTGGAAGGCCAGGGCTGGAGACTATCACCTTATCAGAGAAGACCTCAAGCATGATCTTGCGCCCGGCATCTTCGTATTGCCGGTGAGCAACAGCATTGACAAGAGCCTCCCTCATAGCCTCAACAGGATATTCATCAAGACGCACGCGGTTAAGTCCCACAACTTTCATGGGATGCCTGGTATTCCTATCTATAAAAGCAATGGCACGCTCAATAACCACCGGCATAGGTCCCCGAATGTCCTCATGATCCCGTGGTTCCCCGTCGGGCTCAGAGCTACGATAAGCATCCGCAAGCACACGACACTGGGGGAACACTGCAGACGGGTCTTTAGCCAGCAACACCACACCAGCCGCTGTTGCGTAGTATTCCCTCGATTCCGATTCACGCCAGACAAGGCCACGCAACATCACGCCAGCCAATACATCTTCAGAAGACAACTCTTCGATATTCCTGCCTTCAGCTACACCCACAAGCCTGCGAGCCATGTCATGGTTCAGGTCCTCCCAGCGGATTCGCATCAAAGGTTGAGATTCGAACTTAGAAGTAGCCTCGATGGTCTGGTCTGCTATCAGGTTCTCGTCACTTGTAGGAACAATGCCGAACCTTTCATGAAGTAGCCTTACCAATGCTGCTCTTACTTCCTTCTGAAGTTCTATGA
>JAGLZA010000264.1 GCA_023131835.1 Caldifarciminota bacterium | reverse complement strand
TTTTTCAGGTATAATTAATTAGACACATTTATTTAAAACGGAAATCAACTTTAAAATTAAATAACCATGGTATTCTTGGATCAATTCCTTCTTTTTCCAGTTTTTCAGGCAAATGTTCATAATGTTTTTTCAAGTTAAGTATATCCGGAACATTATACATAGTTACAATTATTGTATCATTTTTCACTCTTAAATCTCCATCTATTCCATGAAAGACAGTATCTGCAAGATGTTTTGCAGTCCAATTACTATATGGTTTTGGCAATTTTTTCCTGAATTGATGAGTTACTGCTTGAGCAATTAATGCTAATGACATTTTCCCATAACTTATATTTAAATTCATAGTTGAGATTCTATTCCACCCCATAGATGCTTCAAAATTAAAAAATTCCTCTATTGACCAACGATTAGGATAATCCTCTGTAATCATTTTAAGAGATTCTTTATTGGGATAGGAAGAAGTTGAAGCAAATCCTTTGTATTGATACTCAGTTTCAATTTCACCTGTTCTTTGAGCAATTAAATTTATTGCCTGTTTCGTTTTTCCTAATTTATAATCTGTTGTTGTAAAATTATAGCCAGCCCATTTTCTTTCATATTTCAATTGTTTTAAGTATGCAATCAATTTTTTCCTTCTTGGTAAAGGCATTAATATCTCATAATTCTCAGTTTCATAAAATTTCTTTAAAATCTCTACTGTAGCATGTTCTGCGTCTGCAATGATTAAACCTCCATCTGGAATAATAGATTCCATCATATCCAATAATTCTAAAGAAGCCCTGCTTGTTGTTTTCCCCGATGAACCTATTGTAAAACCGATAGGCTGACCTGTAATAATATCTATACAAAAAAATGTCTGTAAACATTTTTTGGAAATATTTTTTGAAATATTCTTCTTTAATGGCATTATACGCTTTGAAAATGTATAAATTCTGTGAGGGTCAAAAGCAAACTTATTACTTCTATAGTCACCTCTGACTTGACGCAATAGACCAAGAGCAATCTGCATCTCTTTCGCTTCTGATATTGTATGTGCATCTAATAGTTTATGTATTGATTTATCAGTAGATATATAGGGTAATCCATTAAGAATTTCAAAACCTTGATAATTCAGTGAACGCCTTATTCTAACACCTGTCACGCATAATGCTGCTTCATTAACTATTTGTAAAGCATGATGCGGTTCTATATCTCTATCTTCTTTCCCTGTCCAACTCTTTAGTAAATCCCAAGTCCCAAGCCTTAAATGCTCCGCAATTAATAACCATAAACCAATATATGTCCCTGATATTTTCTTTGCTAAACGGTTTCTTACTAATTGCTCATTATCTCTGGGAGTTATATTTAATTCTCTAATTTTTGTTTTTGTTAGATGTATTTCTACTTTCTTGGATTCCTTTTCTGGATTTAACAAATGGAGTTTTTTTTTGTAGCCCATATTCAGTTATTGTTCGCTCTACACTTCTTACACTTATATTATATCCCGTTTGCCTTAATTTTTGTGCAATTACTTCTGATGTAGTATTGGGATCAAGAAATTTATAACGAATAATTTGATTGATAATCGTTTCTGTACGAATAGAGTTTCCTTTAGGTCCACGCTTCTTTTCAATTATTCCTTCTTCTCCCCTTTTTTTATACTCATCTTTTATCTGATAAAACCGAGACCTTGTTATTCCATATTTCTTTGCTATCTTTGTTACGGTAGTTCCAAAACACTCATTTTCAATTAACATTGCTATGTTTCTACTCATATAATCATCTGATTTAATTGCAAATGTACCTTTGGGACCTTCCAATATGATTTCACCTTTTCTATTAGACATACTATCTCCTTTTTATAATATTTATCTAATATTATTATACACAATAAATGCTTTTTGTCAAGTTATTTTTGGCGATTTAATTGTTTTTAGGTTTAGGCGATGTTTTGCTGCTATGCTAATAAATATTCTTACTACTTGTTTTTGACACACTTTTATTAATAGAATGATTTTATAGAATTCTTGATATAATATTGGTATTGTCTATTATCGCCATTTTTTATTTGATTATTGTTCGCTTAATTATATTGAAATCTGCATTTATCCTTATATTTGTCTAATTAATTATACCTGAAAAA
>JAGLZA010000263.1 GCA_023131835.1 Caldifarciminota bacterium | reverse complement strand
GCACTATAAGTTTTAACGTCAAGCCGTAAAAGCGGAATATGATCTGGGCTCGCAGCACGCTGTACTTTGCCAAAGATGACATAGACGCGCTTACGAAAAGGATCTACGATGCCCTCAATCCGGGTGGCATATTCATAAGCTTCCAGAATGGCCTGACCCATGAACGGACCAAGCCTGACATCATGGCGCTTAGCTGGATGCCTATGGCGCTGATGGGCCAGGATATGGGAATCGATCAGGGCATTATTGCTGATGCCATGCTTCGTGCAGGTTTCAAATCAGTCCGTAGTCGAACGATAGACACACCCATGGTTCTGATGGACCTCGACATTGGACGGAAGGGGTAAATATTGGCAATGACGAATTTCATATGGGTTTATGAGTTAGTGGGGCTTTTTAAGTAAGTCAGGATTCATTATTCCTTGTTCGAAATTCTGCGGTTAAAAACGAAATGTGCTTAAAGCCACATGCCCACACGGACATACACTGACAGGGGGAATGGAACTGATCATAATATGTCTGTGTCGGTCTGTGCGTGTCTATGGCTAAGAATAAGCCACCGCCAGAGCGGTATGAAACTGATTTCCATTCCTCCTTCGACAATTTCGCCAGAAAAATCTCCGGTTAAGATATATGCCTTTTTTAGATTAAATTCAGATGCGGCCTCTAAAACCGCACGGACTTCTCTCGTTTGTGTTTCTTTTTTTGATATATCCGCACATACCTGAATAATTTCTGTTATTCTTTTTCCTTCCCTAATAACGAAGTCGACTTCAAAATTGTGGGGAGATTTCCAATAGTACATCTCTTTCGCCCTGCGCATTAATTCCACGAAAACGATATTTTCGTAAATCCTTCCTGTATCGTGTGAAAATTTAAAAGCCATGGAACGGGCAAGAGCTGCATCGACACAGTACATCTTTGAAGGGTTATAGATCTGTTTTTTCAAGGAATAGTCAAATAAACCGACGCGGAAGAAAAGGTAGGCATTCTCAAGGTATTCCAGAAAATTCTTTACGGTATTAGTGCTGCTTACAGATATGGTCCTTGCCAGATTCCTGTAACTGGACAGCTTCCCGATATTGGTTGCCAGATACAAGGATAGTTCTTTCAGCTCTCTAATATTTCTGATAGAATACCTTGCTACAATATCCCTGTAGAGAATATCCTTGAAATAATGCTGAAGGATGACGTTGTCTCTTGTGATAGCAGCCTCGGGAAACCCCCCAACTTTCACGAACGTATCAAAATGCCTTTTAACTTGCACACGGTTTTCCCGGTTGTACAAGCTTTTTGGGTCAATAGGAATTCCATTCATTACTAATAATTCCCGAAAAGAAAAAGGGAATAATGAAATAGGTATATTTCTTCCCGTAAGAGCAGTGGCTATTTCTCCGCTTAGAAGAGTTGCGTTTGAACCGGTTATGAATATTTTTACTTCTTCAAATTCGTAGATCCTGTTTATCCATTTTTCCCAATAGGTTATGTCTTGAATCTCATCAAAAAAAAGATATTTTTTTCCTTTTGGATTATTGAGTTCCAAGTAACATTCGTATAGATCGTCAAAATCCTTGTAAGTGAATTCAACGAACCTTTCATCCTCAAAGTTCAAATACAAAAGATTGGCAGCCGATATCTTTTTCTGACGAATCAAATCATTCAGGATTATCCTCATTAATGACGATTTTCCACATCTTCTCGCTCCGGAGATAACTACGATCTCTTTTTTATCAATTACTCTATTTAGGTTCGGAATATATCTGGGCGACAGGTCATGCCTTTTTAGTACATTGGCCGTATGCTCTACAATTAATTCTTTGAGTTTTCTTTTTTCCATCTTTCCTCTATTCGTTCTCTGATAAAGAACGATTGTGGCTACGATAGTTCTTTATCAGAGAAATGTCAAGAAAAAAATCGCTAAAATTCCGATATAAGGATCGAAAAAATTCAATTTTTATTAGTTTTCTTGCGGACCTCGCTTGCATTGAAAGGGGGCATGGATCGTATTACGGGCACGTAGCTACAGGAAGAAGTGATACGCTCCAGCGCCCATCTTCCTCTTCCTTTAAAACAACTTTTAAAACAAATGTTTTACCAGCCCTGTCTGCGCCTGCCTGTCCCGGAACGGCAGACCTTAAAAAAGTGTTTTATTGTAAAAATTCTTCAGGGGTCAAGACAGTGCCTGAGAAAATATTTTCAAAATGTAAATTATCCCAGGTAACCATTGTTGAAATGAAGGGCAAATGGCTCTTTGCAACCGAAACCATTAATGCATCACCCAGCGAGGGTTTAGTCTTAAGCAGGTCAAAAAGCTCTTCAATACCTATGGTCGGGAAGTTGGCTTCAAGACTGGGCACAGGTAACACGCTGACCTGGTATC
>JAGLZA010000262.1 GCA_023131835.1 Caldifarciminota bacterium | reverse complement strand
AGATATGCTTTAAAGTTGGTGAGTTAGTGAGTTGGTCAGTTAGTCGGTTCCTCCCAGCCCTCCACAGGGATTAGGATTTAGGGGTTAGGATTTAGGGTACAACCCAGACCTCCCCCTGAGATTGCTTTGTCGCTACCGCTCCTCGCAATGACGGTGGTATGGGATAAGGGTTCGTGGAGTTGAAAAGATGTCCAGAGTCGTGCGTCCAGAGTCGAGAGTCAAAGACAAAGACAAAGGGTTCGTGGGGTTCATGGAGTTCGTGGGGTGATATGTGGTATGGGGTATGTGATATGGGATATGTGGTATGTGTATGTTCATCTTCTATCTTATATCACATATCACCCGCTTGTCTTCTCGCTTGACTTCCTGTGCAACCACCGAGTTTTTTCTGAAAACACACAAAATGAAGGGGAATGGTGGGGCTCTTTCGTTCTCTGTGCCCTCTGTGGTGAAAAAATGGGAAAGTCAGCAAATTCTAATTTCTACTTGACATTGTAATTTATACCATTAGTATTATATAGAGACAAAAAAAGGCCAAAATGAAATTTAATATATTTTGTCAGTGTGATGTAAAAATGATTGCTTTAAACAAAATAATTCATCGTTTTCTTTTCGTTAGAACAAATACCCCTTTTGTTTGGTTGAGTAGAGGTGAAGTATTAAGTTGGCAGACGTTATCTGCAGTGATGTGAAGGATGAAGATAAAACGAAAGAGCAACTCATAAATGAGTCGAGTGAATTGGGGCGAGGGAATACAACCTAAAAAATCATCGAGAATCTTATTAGAGAAAGGAGGTGATTAAATTGGGGACTAAATTAGCAACTGGTTTAAGTAAGGGTGAAAACGGCGCAGTAGCAGCTAAAGAAGCAGTCCTGCAGGCAAAGAAGAAATTGGGAAAAGGTCGAGTTGATCTATCTATTGTATATTCCTCCAGCAAGTACGACTATCAAGAAGTAGTAGATGCAGTAAGAAAAGCCACCAATAACGCACCCCTGGTCGGAGCCTCCTCAGCAGGAGAGTTTACGGAGGAAAGAGTCGAAAAAGGAAGTGTAGCTGTAGGATTACTTTCTTCAGATGATATTAAAATATTCACTGCGCTGGCTGAAGGAATAAAACAGGATACGGAAGCGGCAATAAAAGAAATTGCAGCAAAACTGCCCGGCAATGTAGAAGATTACCCCTACTTTACTGTCATCTTTCTTATTGATGGGTTAGCAGGAGTAGGCGAGGAGATAGCAATACTTGCATCCTATATCTTTGAACAGGTATTCAATAGGAAGATAAAACTTATTGGCGGTTGCGCCGGTGACGATATGCGATTTGAAAAGACCTTTGTATTCTCAAATGATATAGTAGCAACTAATGCAGCGAGTATGTGTCTCCTGGCTTCAAGAATGCCTTTATTTACCGCGGTAAAGCACGGACACACACCTATGAGTAAACCATTGAGAGTAACAAAAGCAAAGAGCAATGTAGTCTATGAAATAGATGGACGGTCAGCATGGGAAGTATGGAAAGAAGAGACCGCTGAGGCTGTCAAAAAGAGAGGCATAGACATCGAAAAACTCGATAAGTCTTCGCTGATAGAATTAGTCCTTGGCAATTACGAGCTTGGGTTACCTTCTGAAAAAGAAGGTGAATATAAAATAAGGCTCCCTTTAAATATAAATGACGATGGTTCTTTATCTTTTTCATGTGGCATTGCAGAAGGGTCTGTTTTTCGCATTATGGATGGGAGTGATACGAATAACCAGATCAATGCTGCCGGGGAAGCTGTTAGAATAGCCAGGCATTCAGCCGAGAACGAAGGCTTTCTTGATTTTACGGGACTACTTGTTTTTGAGTGTGGTGTCAGATTGATGCTACTTGGAGATGAATTTTATAAGAGCGTAGAGCAATATAAGAAAGCATTACCTGATATTCCGATATTAGGATTCGAGACTTACGGTGAAATCCGCATGGAACCCGGGCAGTTCAGTGGCTTTCACAACACCACTTCGGTAATCCTACTCCTGCCAAAAGTTGATTAGATAACATTATGGTAGCGAAAAAGGGTATGCAATGAAAACAAAGAAGAATGATTTGATAAATACTTTTGCTCAGAGTATCGGCATCCAGGCAGCCAGGGAACTGATTGCTAAAAAGATAAATGCCGCCAACTTAAAAGACAAAGAGGATTACACCGAAGAAGAGATAGCAAGGATATGCGGTGAATTAACAACGGAAGGTGATTTAATCAGGATAATCGCACAATCTTTTTTAATCCAATCAGAACATAAGAGGGCAGAAGAGCAGATATTACTGCTCGACAATATAGAAACCATTATCTGGTATTCAACAGATATTGAAACCTACGGTTCCGTAAACAAAGCCTGTGCGGATTTCTGGGAAATGAAGAAGGAAGACATAGAAGGCAAAAATATATATGACTTGATGAGCAGGGAAGAAGCCAAGATATGTGTTGCTGGTAACAGAGAAGTATTTGAAAAGAAAAAACAGATTCACACTGAGGAATGGGTTACAAATAGCAAAGGGGAAAAATGCTTACTATCCGTTACGAAGACGCCGAAGTTAGATGCTAATGGGAATGTCGAATATGCGGTTTGTGCAGCAGAGGATATTACTGAGCGTAGGCAAGTAGAGGAGGCACTGAGGGAGAGCGAAACACGGTATCGTAATATCTTTAATTCAGCTACCGATTCATTTCTTATCTTCGATATGGATGGTAATATTGTAGAAGCAAATCCTCAAGCATGCAAGATGTATGGTTATTCCCATGACGAGTTGATAAAACTCTCTGGTAAGGATATTGTTCACCCTGATTATTATCATCTTTTCGAACAATTTAAACGAGATGTTCAGGCAACCGGTGAATTCCATACCGAATCAATAGATGTGCATAAGGACGGAACACAGTTCCACATCGAAGTCAAGGGAACAGAATTTGATTACAGGGGCAAGAAACATTTATTGGCAGTGATAAGAGACATCACAGAGCGGAAAGAGGCAGAGGAGGCGCTAAAAGAAAGCGAGGAACGATTCCGGGCTATTTTCGATACTGCAGAAGATTCTATCTTTATTAAGGACAACACCCTGAAATACACCCATGTCAATCGAGCGATGGAGAGGCTTTTCGAACTCCCGGCCTCTAAACTGATTGGATTGACAGATGATGACCTTTTCGGAAAGGAAGCGGGAATACACATCAGAGATATAGATTCTAGGGTCCTTAAGGGAGAAATAATTGATGAGGAACATACTAAATCAGTAAAAGGCGTCTCATTTACCTTCCATATCATTAAGGTGCCGATGCGCAACAAATCCGGAGAAATCATTGGAATCTGCGGTATTGCCCGTGATATTACTAAACGCAAAGAAGCCGAGAAAGAACTTGCCTATATGGCAACCCATGATGCTCTGACCAATTTACCCAATCGGTTACTATTCAATGATCGACTCACCCTGGCGCTGAAACAGGCACAACGCAATCAGCAAAAATTAGCCGTGATGTTACTCGATCTGGATCAATTCAAAGAAATCAATGATACGCTGGGCCACAGCGTGGGTGACCTATTACTTCAGGCTGTTGGCGATCGACTGGCAGGACTTTTGCGCAAAAGTGATACAATTACCCGGATGGGAGGCGATGAATTTTTACTCCTGTTCCCTGAAACCGCCGGGACAGAAACTACTTCTAAAATTGCCAAAAAAATATTGAAAGCCATTCAGAAGCCATTTGTGGTTGATAACCACAAGCTTCACATCACCACCAGTATTGGAATTGCCATCCACCCAGACAATGGTGAAGATGCTGAAATTCTGATAAAGAATGCCGATATCGCTATGTACAGCGCAAAAAGAAAGGGCCGCGATAATCACCAGTACTACTCTTCAGCAATAAATACCGAAGACCAGGATAATCGATGCTGAATCTGGTAATCTTCCTGCTACCAGAAGGTGTTACGATAACATTATGGCAGTAAAAAAAGGTATGCAATGAAAATAAAAAAGAATGAATTGATAAATACCTTTGCACAGAGTATCGGCATCCAGGCAGCCAGGGAGCTGATTACTAAAAAGATAAATGCCGCAGACTTAAAGGATAAAGAGGATTACACCGAGGAAGAGATAGCAAGGATATGCGGTGAATTGACAACGGAAGGTGATTTAATCAGGATAATCGCACAATCTTTTTTAATTCAATCAGAACATAAGAGGGCAGAAGAGCAGACATTGCTGCTCGACAATATAGAGACCCTTATCTGGTATGCAACAGATATAGAAACCTATGGAGCCGTAAACAAAGCCTGTGCGGATTTCCTGGGGAAGAAGAAAAAAGATATAGAAGGCAAGAATATATATAACCTATTGAGCAAGAAAGAAGCCGAGATCTGCGTTGCCGGCAACAGAGAGATATTTGAGAAAAGAAAACAGATTCACACTGAGGAATGGGTTACAAATAGCAAGGGCGAAAAGCGCTTACTATCCGTTACAAAGACGCCGAAGTTAGATGCTAATGGGAATGTCGAATATGCGGTTTGTGCAGCAGAGGATATTACTGAGCGTAGGCAAGTAGAGGAGGCACTGAGGGAGAGCGAAACACGGTATCGCAATATCTTTAATTCAGCCACCGATTCATTTCTTATCTTCGATATGGATGGTAATATTGTAGAAGCAAATCCTCAAGCATGCAAGATGTATGGTTATCCTCATGAGGAGATAATAAAACTCTCTGGCAAGGATATTGTTCACCCTGATTATTATCATCTTTTCGAGCAATTCAAACGAGATGTTCAGGCAACCGGTGAATTTCATACCGAATCAATAGATATGCATAAGGATGGAACACAGTTCCACATCGAAGTCAAGGGAACAGAATTTGATTACAGGGGCAAGAAACATTTATTGGCAGTGATAAGAGACATCACAGAGCGTAAGAAAAAGGAGGCAGATCTTCAAAGTCAAAGAAGAACGCTGGAATCACTGTTAAAAAACAGCCCTCTTGGAATAGTAACATCTGACAAAAACAATAAAATTATCTCTTGCAATCCAATGTTTGAGGAGATATTTCAATATAAGGAATCAGAAATCATCGGGAAGGATATCGATAAACTTATTGCTACAGGTGAATTAATAAAAGAAGCTCGAGAGATTACCAAAAAGACCTCGATAGATGGGATACCTTCTAAAATTACTACCAAACGAAAACGAAAAGATGAAACATTGGTGAATGTTGAAATCTTTGCTGTGCCGGTTAAGATAGAAGATAAATTATCCGGTCAGTTTGGGATTTACCAGGACATTACCGAACGAAAAGAGGCAGGGGAGGCGCTGCAGGAATCGGAGACGATGTACCGTAGCCTTTATGATACCACTCTCACGCTTGCTGACGAAACTGCTCTGGACGCAGTCATTCGAACAATTGCTGACCGATTAACAGCGTTCCTCAAGGCAAGCGATTGTGCTGTATATCTATTAGATCCGGAGCGAAAGATTCTGGTACCAATATATTCCAATGACATCAAGGACAGGGGAGCAATTATGGCCTACGAGATACCTCTGGGACAGGGACTTTCGGGTCGCGTGGCACAAACAGGAACAGGGGAGTATATTAATTTCAGAGAAGATAACAATTACACTATTCATATACCGGGCACTGATAGAACCGAGGATGAAAATGAGTCGGTCATCTGCATTCCTATGTTTGATGGTGCTGATATCCTGGGAGTCCTTACTATCGGGAGATTATACGAGGAGTTCGACGAAATCGACATTGAAAAACTAACTGTTTTTGCAAGGCAGGCGGAAATGGCAATCAAACGGGCAAGGAACCTGCAAGCACTTCAAATATCGGAAGAACGATATCGAACACTCCAGGCAAACATTCCGGTCGGTATCCTTCGCACCAGCCCGGAGGGTATGTTCATTTCAGCCAATCCAGCCTTCATCAAGATGCTGGGGTATGACTCAGAAGAGGAAATACTTACTACCTCTGCACTTGACACCTTTGTAATCCCAGAACAGTATCAGAAGTTTATCAAACGAGTAAACGCCGAAAGGTCAGTTGTCGACTTCGAAGTGGAACTACGACGCAAGAACGGCTCAACCTTCTGGGGTTCGCTAAGCACTACTGCAGTGACTGACAAAGCAGGTAAAGTCATTCATTATGATAGCATACTCAAAGACATCACCAAACGTAAGAAGGCGGAGGAGGCGCTTGCTGCCGAAAAAGAACGCCTGGCTGTAACCCTTGCTTCTATTGGAGATGGTGTTATCACCACCGATACGGAAGGAAAGGTAGTTCTAATCAACAAAGTTGCAGAGAAACTTATTGGTATGAAAGAAAAGGATGCTATTGGCAAACCTCTTGACAAAATCTTCCATATCATTAATGAAAAAACCCGAAAGCGCTGCGAGAATCCTGTGGATAAGGTATTGGGAATCAAAAAGACACTCGATATCACCAATCATACAATTCTTATAGCCAGGGATAACACAGAGAGAATTATCGCATACAGTAGCGCACCTATTCATGATAAAACAGGTGAGATTATCGGTGTAG
This sequence comes from Caldifarciminota bacterium, assembly GCA_023131835.1. Taxonomy (GTDB): domain Bacteria; phylum Hydrothermota; class UBA3072; order UBA3072; family UBA3072; genus JAGLZA01. The sequence goes on along the minus strand of JAGLZA010000262.1, from coordinate 9,469 downwards.
TTCTGGTATTCCGGGACACCACCGAGAAGCGCAAAATGGAGAAAGAGCTTCTAAAAACCACCAAACTTGAATCTGTTGGTATTCTCGCAGGCGGTATTGCTCATGATTACAATAATATCTTAATGGCTATTCTGGGCAATATTACCCTTGCAAAGAAGTTGGTAAAACCCGAAGATGAGATACTTGAAATATTAACGCAGGCAGAAGAGGCATCCTTACGGATGAAGGATTTAAGTCAGCAATTACTCACTTTTGCCAAAGGCGGAGTTCCTGTTAAAAGAACAGCTTCTATATCTGAATTAATAAAAAAATCGAGTAGTTTTATCTTGAGAGGCTCTAATGCCTGGTGTGAATTTTCCATGCCAGACGATCTATGGTCTGTTGAAATCGATACGGGGCAGATAAATCAGGTTATTAACAACCTGATCATCAACGCCAAACAGGCTATGCCAGAAGGTGGAACAATTGAGGTTTGTGGCGAGAATATCACTATAGATGCTAAACATCTCATCCCATTAAGAAAAGGGAAATATGTAAAGATATCCATAAAGGACCATGGAATTGGCATATCTGAAGAACACCTGCAAAAGATATTTGACCCCTATTTCACAACTAAACAGGAAGGAAGTGGTCTTGGTCTTACAACATCCTATTCCATAATTAAAAAACACAATGGATTAATTACAGTAAAGTCTAAATTAGGAGTTGGAACAACTTTCTATATCTATCTTCTTGCTTCCAAAGAGGGACCATTTTCAAAGAAGAGAGTAAAAAAGAAACTCTTCGTCGGTAAGGGCAAGATTCTGGTAATGGATGATAAAAAAACAGTAAGAGAAGTTGCGGACCGAATGCTTAAACATATGGGATATGAAGTAGTTGTCGCCAAAGATGGCGCAGAAGCAATTGAACTATATAAAAGAGCCAGAGAATCAAACCAGCCTTTTGATGTAGTTATCATGGACTTAACCGTGCCAAAAGGTATGGGAGGCAAAGCGGCAATTAAGAAATTCCTTGAGATAGACCCTGAGGTTAAAGCAATAGTATCAAGTGGTTATTCCAATGATCCAATAATGTCAAACTTTAAGAAATACGGATTCAAAGATATTATTGTCAAACCCTATAAAATTGAGGAACTAAGCGAAACCTTAGAAAAAGTGCTGAACAGTTAGGTGCATATTCAATATGCCCCTGCATTAGAGTCGCTTCGCTCCAATTGAGAAATGAAGATTGTTCACCACAAAGACACAAAGGACACAAAGAAAAATAATGTTTTTGTTATCACCTCTCCACCCAGCCATTTTTTAAACACAGAGATAGTCGCTTCGCTCCATTGAAGATTGAAGAGTGCAAATTGCAAAATGCCCTATCACCTCACACCTTTATTTCACAACAACGGAGGCACAGAGGATACAGAGAATGAAGAGGAGAAATAAAACCGGTTGAGATTTTCATTTAAATATCTCCACCCTCAAGAAGAATTCATTATTAAGTCTTGTAATTACTGTATTTACAGTACCTAATCATAAAATTTTGAGGGGTAGGCAGTGATAGTGTTCTGCGTTCTTCTTAGTTTTTTTGCTTTCGCAAGAAACAAAAATGCCGGGGAGGGGACTCGAACCCCTACAGGATACCCTACACGGCCCTCAACCGTGCGCGTCTACCAATTCCGCCACCCCGGCGATTTAAAAAAAGATAAACAAAAACCTATTACTGTCAAGAGGAGTTAAAGATATTTATTCGATCTTTTCCAGAATAATCCAACCCTCAGGAAGCATTGCTATACCCATAAGAGCTTCCTTATATTCAGGATATTCCTCCACCGAAATCATCTCTTTTTTATCTATATAGGTATCCTTATAGACGATCCTATTCTTTAAACTCCTCAATGTTCCATTATATTCCAATGATTCTATCGAGTATGAAATACCCGGAGGGATATGACGCACCTTATAACCATCTGGTAGGTGTATTATTATCTTTTTTTCTTCCTTACTGAGGTGTCCCCAGTAAATTGGATAATTTCTCGTTGGGGCTCCCACCGAATACGCAGAATACTCAAGCCCCGGGATGTGAAGAAGGATGAAATCCTTCTCTTTAAGCCCCAGAGAGGAAACGCTGTATTTCAGGTTGAATATAATCTCTTGCGTAATATCATTGAGATGTTCTATGGAATAACTGATTAGTTTTGCATCAGGAATGGTTTTATTTATGAAGGATTCCATAATGTTCTTTATTCGCTCTTCTCTTAGATATCTCAATTGACGCAGATCCAGTATATGGTTCCCTGTAAATTTGACAGTCTCTTTAACAATGGCATTACCATCCCTGTCGAGTCGTATATCCCTGTCAAAAACAATCTTCTCTTTATCGGGCTCAAACAATGGGATATCAACAAGGCTCTTCTTCATAATGGATAATCCCTTCGTTCCCTGATACTTTGGTCTGACATATCCATAAGGAGTCAGTTCAGAGGAAGGGTCAAGATAATCATTTCCAACCTTGAGTAAAGCCCCATCAAATTGATATAGGGATGGGACACCTTTCGCCACTACGCCCCTCTCCTTGGATCGAACAAGTATTATCTCTACCGGATAACCAGATGAACGGAAAGCCTGGTATAAAAGATGGGCTTTATCAAGAGAATTTGCAAGACGGTTATCAGCTATCTCTTTTGCATTCTTAGGATAGGGAAATGATACAAATGAAGGGACATCCACAAATCTTATGGATGAGATAACCTCACCGTATATATCTTCAGGCTTCTTAACGGTAACCTCATAATCACCCTTTAGATAATGTCGGAACTGCTCCGCAAGAGATTCCCAATTTTGAGGAAGACCAACTACTACCCTTGGAAGAATGTAGGCAAGAGGTGGTCTTGCGGATTCTCGAATGAGTGCAGGAAGGTCACTGACTTTCCATTGGAGAATTTTCTTACTATTGTCCCTTTTTATATCGGGAGATCCAATCCTCCAACTCTCGCAGGCAAGTTCAAGGTTCTTCGGAGCAACCACTTCGATTATGCCTTCGATAGTGGGACCGGGATTGCCCAGTGTTATATCCAGAACATAAGGAGATTCTTTTGTTATTCTACCCTTAGTGGTTACTTTGAAATCCAGAATATTACCGGGCTTTACCTCCCTCATAGCAAATTTTCTTTCATGGAGATTCTCATAGGGAGGAATCCTGGAATAGATAGAAGCATCCTCCAGAGCAATTGCACTGAGATGAAGAACTTTACCATCGTCAGTTATAGTCCTTGCAAAATTGATCTCCATCTCTTCTTGCTCTGAACGATAATTAAAGGAAAGCGTCCCTGCCCTTCTACCTTTCTCAGATGTAACTCCTCTAATAATCCTGACTGAATATGTATAACTAAGATCCTCCTGAATTATAAGTTTCTTTTCTGTCCATATATTCACATAACCCATTTCATGGTATTTCAATAGATCAATTGACAGTGCTTTTGTAAGTAGAGTATCCGTTATATCCGATACTGTTTTCCAGGTATATCCTTCCCTTTTCTTCGCTATATCAACACTTTTTATGTCCTTTCGAGAAAATACAAGACGTCCCTCTTCTGTTACAACATAGACGGAATCATTGATTATTTTTAATATCTCACATTCATACTCTTCTCCTTCGGTCGTATAGAGCATATCCTCTAACCATAAGGCCTCTTTCTTTGCATAATTCAGACTGCAGGAAGATATTAAGGGAAGCAGAACAATCAAAATATTTCTCATCGGGCACCCCCTGTTTTTCTAAAGATGATTGGCTTCTTTACGAACCGAGAAACCTCAAGTGATATCCCTTTGTACTCGGAATAATTCTCTTGAGGGATTATCCGCCCCTTCCTTTTCCAATCATCCTTGAATATCAAGGTGTTGTCTTTCATCTCATAACCGGCTCTATATTCAATAAACTTTTTCTGAATATGTATGGGTTCAGGAGTAGCCTCTACAATCATATCCTCAGGCAAGATTATATGAAATGTATGGACAATCTCTTCCGAAGTATCATATACAAGGTCATATTTCCTTTTTGATAGGGAAAGTTCCCTCCTCTTATGGCGGTCTATTATCTCAGGGAGGGCTAACAGGTATAAATCCCCTGCCTTCTCAAGCAGGTCGGAAACCTTATATATTATCTTCATCCTTAATGGTTTCGAAATATCCGTGAGGTTTTCCAGGGAATAATCAATCAATTCTGCAGTTGGTGAGGTTCGCTTGGCCATCTCCTGAAACTGCTTCTTTCTCTCATCAGGTTTAAGACTCTCCCAATATGCCCTTATCCCGGATTCATAACTGCCTGTATAGTTAGATTGGAATTTTATAGTTGCATCACCATCTGAGGAGAAGACCATTTCATACTGATAGTTACGTTTGTTTCTTTCCGGAGGTGGAACCTCAATCAAGTCGATTCGTGATTTCTGTGCACAGATAGCATATACCCCATGGTCCATCTGTGCAAACGACGGATATCTTGAATGTTCCGAAACAGGGTCGAGGATATACGGTTTTCTGTGTTGCGGAAAGACCTCAACGATTGCATGATTTCCCCAGAAGGATGGTATCTCCTTTAATAGCCCCGGAGATGGATGGGTATGGAGATAAACAGGATAGGCTTCTACGCCAACCGCTTTCAAGAGAGTAGAAAAGAGAATTGCTTTGTCTGTGCAATCTCCATAGCCATTTTCAAGGGTAACAGATGCCTTATGTCCTGAAACACCACTGGATGCACCTCCCTTTATGGATATATATCTTATATTTCTCTGAACCCAGTGATATAGTGAGGCTGTCTTTTCTTCCTCTGTTTCTGCATCACCAACTATACTATCAGCCAATCCCTGTATCTCTTGCGTTACCTCCATCCTCTTCTTTTGAAAGTCTGAATACCATTTAAATATATAATCCCAGTCCTTAAGGGTTGATATGTAAAGAGAAGGAAGGATTTTTCCGGCAGCAGGCATCAAAGGCTCCCCTATTGGAGGGATAGTATTTTCCACCTTAAAGGAATAGGTCTTTATTGAATCAGTAATGATAGAATCGATAGCCACTGATTCAGCATTCTTCAATACGAAATATAGATTCTTATCCCCGGGGATGATTATATCTATTGTAGAATTGCTCACCGGGTCAGAACCTCCGAAGAACCAATTAAACGCAAATATCTCTTTGCTCCACGGATTAAATATATCCTTTTCATACAGGTACTCAACAATATCACCTACCTCAACGCCAGGCAGAGCAAATGATATAACCTTGCCCTTACCAAAGAATACCTTTCCCCGTCGTGGTTTTGTTATTTTTACCATACTCATATCAAGGGGTATAACCTTACCATCTGGCTTTATCACCTGTGCCATCTTAATTGTTGTTTTCTCCATCGCAGGCCTGAATCGGCGCTGGAAGGTTGCCCAGTGCCTTTTTGAATCCTTAAGGATAAGGCCGCGAAAATGATATCTGTATGTGCGTGTTCCATCGGGATGTAGCCGATTGGTGCCCTTATCAAGGAGAACCACTCCCGGAAAATCCCTGTATTTCGCAATCAAGCCTTCTCTCTCTTTAATTATCTTAAGAATATCCTGGGGTATTCCTCTTTTTTCGGTCTTTAACTCTCCCTCACTAAATATAATGGATTTAACCATATCCCGGAAGAAAAGTGTATCCGATAGAAAAATCGTGTCTCCCTTCATACTGATTTCATCTGTCTTTATTACATCACCATTGAACAATTCTACCCTTTGCCCAAAGAGTAATGCAGGGAGAAGGAACAAGATAAAAATGAATCTCTTCATTTAACCTCCTTTTTTCAATGAGACACAGGGTGATCAGAGTTAATCTTCGATTCTTTATTCTTTTCTATCTTGACCTCCGTGATGGATTTTAATTTAAGGCTCTGTTTTTTTCTGTATCCAATAAAAATCAAAACAACCGACAGTAACATCAATAGAATGCTGAATGCCTGTGATAAGGTTAGAACCTTTAATATCAAAGCGCTACCTTCATAATAACGGAAATAATCAATTATAAATCTATGCACTCCATATAAACCGAGAAACAAATAGAAAAGAAAACCATCAAAAGGGCTTCTTTTCCTAACCCACCACAGAATGCCGAATATAAAAAAGAGAACCACTGTAGATATCAACTGTGTTGGAATCACCGCTAAACTGTATGGAGCGTTTGATGGTATAAGACCTCTTTTCAGATGATTCCAGTAAACCGGTGGAAGATGCCTCTGAGGGAAACAGACCCCAATCCATGAACCTGTTATCCTCCCAAAACAACAACCATTCAAAAAACAACCTATTCTCCCTATGCCAATGGCAATTGCTACTCCCGGAGCAAAGACATCAAGTATCTCAAGGGGATTAAGCCTCATTATTTTAACATAAAGAAGACCTGCAAGCAAACCGCATATAAATCCCCCATAGAAAACCATACCCCCTTGCCATATCATGAATATCTCCGGTATATTATGGGAGAAATAATCCCACCCTTCTGCTACAAACCATATCCTTGAACCGAGGATTAACCCTACAACCACCCAGATGGATAGGGATTGAACATAGATTACATCTATCCTCCTGCGTTTTGCCTCATCGGATACGAAATAGAGACCTATTAAATAACCAATTGCTATCATAGCTCCATAGGAAAAGAGATGAAAATTACCTATTGTCAGTAGATACCTATACATACTCGGATCTCCTTATAAATGTCTTAGTGGGGCATTTCTCCAACGCAGGCTCCAGTAACTTATTATCCTCAATCTTTTCCCAGTGAATAACAGGAAGATTGCCATCCATTGTAATTATCTCATTCTCGATTACCCGTGCACAGAGTGAACAACCTACACATCCCATAGAACATACCTTCTTCACTTCCTTTGCATCACCCTTGGAAATACAGGCAAGATATATATCCTGTTCCTTTCCGATCAATTCAAAAAGACCCCTCGGACAGGAGCGAACACATTCACCACAGGCTGTGCATCTCTCCTCTATCACATAAGGCAAGCCATCATCTTTCATAATGATAGCATTAAAGGGACAGGCCTCTACACAATCACCCAGACCAAGGCAACCATAATGGCAACCTTTATCTCCTCCCAGGAGGTCAAGGGCAGCACAGGTTTCTATGCCCTGATATTCTGCAATCCTATTCGCCACCTCAATTGTACCAAGACACCGAAGAACCGCTACACTCTCCATCACCTCCCCTGCTTCAACACCTAATATCTCTGCTATCTCATCGGCAACCTCCTGTCCACCAACCTTGCACCCATTCACAGGATATTTCTCTTCAACTACACCCTCTGCAAAAGCACTGCAACCCGGAGCCCCACAAGCCCCACAATCAATTCCTGGAAGGGCTTCTATTATTTTCCCTACCCTCTTATCCACCTCTACCTTGAATTTCTCAGCACTTATCACAAGGAAGGTTCCAAAGAATAAGGCTATCCCTCCCAATATTCCTATAGGTATTAGTATTGAAGCCATTTTGCGTCCTCCATCTTTTCCTTTTCCTTAAAAGATTTCAAAAAGAGAAATAAATACTATATCTCTTCAGCGAGTTTCAGGAACTCGTGATATGGTATTGCTGTCCAACTCTCGGCCTGCTCAGCTCCCATAGCTCTGCTTATAAGGGATACCTTTGCTGCAGATTTCTCATCAGGTGCTTCATATATGTCCAGAAAATCGTAAGGTCCAAACAGGGCATAGTGGTCGAGGAATTTTACCTCAGGACACTTCTCCTTGACCCTTTTCCTCCATTGCTCTCCTATCTTTGCTCTGTCTTGCATTCTTCTATTTACCTCTGTTGAGAGTTTAGTCAATAATATAAATCTCATCAAAACCTCCTATTTTTCTTCCTATCTAAATAACCTTGTGTTTCTTTCCAACCTTGATAAATGCATCAATAGCTTTATCTACCTGTTCCATCGAATGAGCGGCAGAGAGCTGAACCCTTATCCTAGCCTGCCCTCTTGGAACTACCGGGTAATAAAACCCTATTACATATATCCCTTCCGACAATAAATCATTCGCCATATCCTGGGAAAGTTTTGCGTCATTCTCGAATTTTCCAAGCAGGACAGGGACAATGGGATGTACTCCGGGTCTTATGTCAAATCCAGCATCGTTCATCTTCTCGCGGAAGTGTTTTGTATTGTCCATCAGTTTATTCCGGAGTTCCGGATTCTCGGATAACATGTCAATAACCTTGATATAGGCACCAACAAGAGCCGGGGTTAGTGTGTTGGAGAATAGGTAAGGGCGACTGCGTTGTCTGTAGAGCTCTATCAGTTCCCTTCTACCGGTTATAAATCCTCCCATTCCGCCACCCAATGCTTTACCAAGGGTTGAGGTTACTATGTCAACTCTACCCAAAACCCCTCTATATTCTATACTGCCCTTTCCATGTTCACCCAGAAAACCTGTTGCATGAGCGTCATCTACCATAACTAAAGCATCATATTCATCAGCAAGGTCACATATCTCATCCAGTTTTGCTATATCACCATCCATCGAGAATACTCCATCAGTAGCGATCAACCTGTATCTCACATCCTGAGATTCCTTCAGCCTGGCTTCCAGATCATCCATGTCCATATGTTTAAATATGAACCTCTGGGCTTTACAGAGACGGACACCATCGATGATTGATGCATGATTCAATGCGTCACTTATTATTGCATCTTCCTTACCGATAAGGGGTTCAAATGTTCCACCATTGGCATCAAAACAGGCAGCAAAGAGAATTGTATCCTCTGTCTCGAGGAAATTAGATATCTTCTGTTCTAACTGCTTATGGATATCCTGGGTTCCACAAATAAATCTAACCGAACTTAAGCCAAATCCTCTCTTATCCATTGTCGCTTTAGCAGCCTTTATCACTTCGGGATGATTGGCGAGTCCAAGATAATTATTGGCGCAGAAATTGAGCACCTTCCTTCCACCTTCCACCTCTATTTCTGCCCCCTGCGGACTAACTATTACTCTTTCCTCTTTGTATAAACCGGCATCTCTGATCGATTGAATCTCCTTTTTTAGATCCTCTTTGATATTTCCGTACACGATACCTCCTTTTTTTGATAATAAGATAATAGGTATGCTTACCCGTTTGTCAAGACCGAGGAGATCGTCGCTTCGCTCCAATTGAAAATTGAAGATTGTTCACCACAAAGACACAAAGGACACAAAGAAAAATAATGTTTTTGTTATCACCTCTCCACCCATCTTTAATTCACCACGAAGACACCCCGATATGGTCGATTCCTCCCTACGGGGCAGGCAAAGGACACAAAGAAAAATAATTTTTTGTTTCCTCCACACTACTACCGAATAAAAAAACACAAAGAAGACAAAGTACACGAAAAATACATCTTAGCTGATAGCTGTTCGCTGTAAGCTGTTGGCTGTTTATGTCACGGTTCCTTCACGGTTTAATATAGAGTCGTGAGT
>JAGLZA010000261.1 GCA_023131835.1 Caldifarciminota bacterium | reverse complement strand
GTAGCCACAAAACTAAACTCTCTGATACTCGATTTATCAAGAACCTTCCCAATTGGATGCTTCATTATTGCTCACTCCCCTTTCGTATTTGGGTTTTCAATACGCTTTCTAAAGTCTTATCAAACTCCTTCCATGAATCAATGACATTAATTAATCCTTTTGGTAAAAGCACTTCAACAGGATGCTCAATTATGTAGGGCGAAGTCCAAGTTTCATCCTCTATTTTTTTCCTTATAATTTCTTTTTTATCTTCAATATCTGACTCAAGCAATCCTTGGCAAAAAATATCTACTCTTATCGGAGAAACTTTTTTGCCGGGTCTTACCTCGGGATGCCTATAAAAATATGTTTGAACTAATGATTCTTCTGAAGTCCCAGGATAAGGACCTTGAAAACCTGTTATTTCCTCTGAGATTAGCCTATGAATATCAAATTGTAACCTTCCTGTTTGAAAACTCATTACAGAAGTAATCAAGTCTTTAGGCTCAAATGATATAAAACAGATAGTCAGGTTTTTAAGTGAGGGATATAGATAACTCAAACGAGCAAGAATTTTATCCGAGGGGGGACCTTCCATGAAATAGATAAATTGGTCTACGGAATTCCAGGTTTTGAGTAGGAGCGCACAACTTAAATCAGCCAGAACTCTTTCTGCACATCGTTTGGCAAAATTTCTCAATTTCAAATATGCTTTCTTTGCCACCTTAAGCTCTTCTTTTCTTCTTATTTCATCTCCTGCATACTTGCACAAGAGCTCGATGGACAAGTTAAGTTCCCATAGACTAAATGCTTTCGGAAAATAAAGCAGTTCTGGGTGCACTGCTCTTTCTGGTCCTTCGTTTTGAACGACATATGCAGTTGCAGGAATATATTCAAATCGTCCCTTTTCCAGAATGTCGGGTATTTCTGACCACTTTATATAGTGTGACACACTTATGACTATTTCACTTACCATAAATTATTCCACCTCTTCTAATCGTTCTTCTTCTCCAAGTAATCTTTCAAATAAACCCAATGCCCTGTCAACCTCACTTTCCTCACCTATTTTATAAACACGGACTTGTCCTTGTTCTCTACTTTTATGTTTTTCTACCATTTGAATCAAATCAGGACTTAAGATGCATTCGGATGACACATTGGTCCCATCACTTCTTGGTTTTCGTTTTCTGGCTCCAGCAATCTTAAAAAATTCAAAAGGTGGCAAAAGATCAATTAAAATTGCTCCGGGAAATCTGAGAGTAACTGTTTTTGCATCGTCACGAACTTTTTTAATTCGCTCTCGCGAAAATTCGGAAATGGATAACTCTCGTCTTCTTCTCGATTCTTCATCTCTACATTGATCTCTTCGATTCACTTCCTTAATACATGACTTTCGGAGATTTGGATTATAGCAACGGACTAGATTAAACAAGCTTAAAATTATACCTGCACCCACCTGTATCTTTTATCCTCATACGATTAATGACATCGAGCGCCGATTCCAACTTCCTCATAATATATTCCTGTTTTGGATTTCTCTCTATAAATATATTTCGTTGATTACTTACGACCCTCACCTCACCGCGAAGATCGAATATGGTCTCAAAAAGCCGCTGTAAAGTCATTTTTTTACCATTGAAGCATTCATCCAGCAGATAACCGCAGATATTCGCGAACGAAATCCTGAAACAGGTCATTATCTGGTCTAACTCCACATCCACGCGGTAAATCTTCTTTTTGTCAATGATTCTTGCGAGCTCCTTCTTTTTCTTCTTCAACGATCGGAAAGGCGTCTCGTGGCCCTTTTCTATCTTCTTTATCCGCCTCTTGAGACTGTTTATCTCCTTTTGAATGCGCTTCAAAATTTCCGCATCGAGCTTAGATAGCTTCCTCTCCCCTTTCACCACCGTGGACTTCTCCCGGTATATCCTCTCCTCGCTGATCCTCGATTGTA
>JAGLZA010000260.1 GCA_023131835.1 Caldifarciminota bacterium | reverse complement strand
ATAACAGGAAACCCAGATGGTTTCTCTACTTTTTTACTCAATTACGTGCAAAATTCAGGTATTAAGTTAATTTATTTTCAACTCTTTCCAAATCCCCAACAGTTTATAACGGATAGACAACATCATGTCTCGTCATGGGCTCAACCTGCCATACTTTCAGCAATGTCAGGTATTGTCTCGACTGGGAAAAAGATAGAAAAACCATATGAAGAGTCAATCTCAGAAATAAAACCTTGCCCTGAACTATTTGAGACTTTTCATCCTGAATGGTCTCATCCCCCTGTAGTAAGAAAAGAGACCGCAAGTCCCAGGATAAAGGGCATCTTCCTCAATACTACCTGGGCCATCCAGGCTGAAACTATAAAAGATGAAATCTTAGGATCAAGTGATGGAACCACTGGTCAAAGTTTCACTTTAACAAAAACACCTATTATCTCTGAGGATATCTGGATAAATGAAATAAGAACTATTTCTGAAGAAGAGAGGAAGGATATCCTTGAAAAAGGGGAATATGATGCAAGAGAAACTAAAGATGAGAAGGGAAATGTCATTGAATTCCGGGTTAAATGGAAGCCAGTGGAAGACCTCCTGACCTCTTCAAAAGATGACCGTCATTATGAAATACACAAGGTTCCAGGTGAAGTAAAATTTGGTGACGGAGTTTATGGAAAAATTCCTCCAATAGGAACAGACAACATAAAGACAAATTACCGAACTGGTGGAGGAAGTAAGGGTAATGTCAGAGCTTACGAGATAAAGGATCTAAAAACCTCCATACCCTTTCTGGATAAAGCCTTTAATCCTCTATCTGCAAGTGGAGGAACTGAGGTAGAGGGTATCGAGAAGACTATCGAAAGAGGTCCTCAAGTCCTGAAACACCGTAATCGGGCGATTACCGCCCAAGATTTTGAGCAGATAGCCTGCCAGGCCTCAAGGGCCATTGCCAGAGCAAAATGCCTGCCCAACTTTGATAATCAAGGTCAATTTAAGCCTGGATGGGTGACAATCGTAGTCATTCCCCAAAGCAATGAGAATAGCCCCAGGCTTTCCTTACAGCTTAAGAGAGAGGTTGGAAACTATGTGAGAGAACATTCTGCCAATACAGTAATAGAAATGAACCATCTCCACGTATCTGAACCCGTGTATGTGGAGGTTTCCGTAAACACTGCCCTCATTGCTCTCTCTATGGATGTCATTCCTGCGGTTGAAAAGAAGGTCTTCTCCCG